>CAZAVC010000232.1:0-4361 GCA_964488265.1 uncultured Fimbriimonas sp. | reverse complement strand
GAAACATTGAAGGGCTGTTTCCAATGGTTCTTGGGACTCCGAGTATGATCTTTGGCTTCTACGTCTGGGCGACGTTCAGCTTCGGGAAGCAAAAGCACCAAGTGCTCATCGGAACAAATGGGTTAGCGAAACTCACCCAAGATGCTCTCCACGGTGCGACGCCATTCCATCATTTGGGTGATCTCACCTACACAGTGACAGAGTCCAACGGAAAAACCTTGGCGACTATCACGGCCCAACCCGGACCACAAGAATTCAAGGCGATCGTGATCATCGAGTCCCCCGAACACCTTGCCCAACTGGATCAAGCCATTCAGGACGCTCAGTCGAAGTTAGGCAAGCCAGCGGTGAAGGAGGAACGGTCCAAGTGAGTAAGGATGCTCTTGAACAAGTGGGAGAGACGTTCCGTATCCGACGCGGGCTGATGACGATGCCCATCGCCATGTTTCTGTTCCCCCAAATTCTAATCTGTGCCTTCCTACTCATTGTGATCGTCTCTAAGAAAACACCCGCCGACTTGTTCCAGCGATGGGAGGTTTGGGGGCTCGCTATCAATCTATTTCTTGTAGTCCCCGCAGGCTGCTTCCTAATTCAGAAAGCCTATTCCCGACGAAATGCCATCTTATTCACGAGAAGCTCCTTGGTCCAACAGGGCCTCTTGAAACCCTTCGAGCTGAAGCTACGTCCAGAAACTAAACTTGCCGTGTACATGACTCCCGTTCAGGGATTCGTTTTACAAGAATTCGGTACTGCAGGCATCTTTTCTAAGTCAGGCGATAAGGGAATCCAGTTAGGCAACCTTACGGATATCAACCGCGCCGAGTTGAATCGCTTGCTCGTAAGACTCGCGCCTCATCTTGAGTTAACATCCGGCCTGGTCCAGCTTCTTAACTCCGCAAAAGCAAGTGGTAAACCGCTCCCGGTTGCAGAAGATTTTGCTCGAAAGGCGCTTGGCGATATTCGCTTTAAGGGGGTTCATGTGAACCCACCGTTTAACATGCGACTGATATTTTGCCTCTCCCTTCTCGGAGTGTTTCTTGTCTACTTTATCGCGATGGTTGTGAGCCAAGACATGTGGAAGGCGTTTCTTGTTATGGCAACAGGCATTGTTTCTCTCGCTTCGTTGGGCATAGTTGGAGCGGTTCTTAACCGCTTTGAAAAAATGCATGCCTTGGTCGGATCAGAGGGTGTTGGTTTGCAATCTTCCAAGGGTGGAATAAGGCGGGCGATTCCCTATCGACTTTTGGGTGATCTCAACTACACAGTCACGGAGTCGAAGGTTAAAAGACTGGCCACTATCTCTTCTTGGAAGGGTGAAGAGATGTTTAAGGTATTTGTCGTCATCGAATCCGACGAACACCTTGCCCAACTCGATCAAGCCATTCAGGATGCTCAGCCCAAGTTAGGAGGTCCGTTAGGGCAGGAGAATGGCCAATGACAAGTGAGGAAGTTTCCAAGACAGAGTCCGCGCAGCCGACCGAACCCGGTAGGCCCAAAGAGGCGGCTTATCTGCGATCCAATATGACCCTGAAGGCTCGCCGAACTCCTCCTACATTCTTTCCGTTTGCGCTGCTCTTCATCTCCTTGGTCTTGGCCTATGCAATGGTGATCGATTTCCAGACAAAGGGCTTGCCCAGATCGTTCCCGTCTTGGATGGGGTGGGCACTCATACTTAGCGTGTTCTATCTAAACTTCACCTTCTTTAAAGGTTGGATTTCAAACACTCACACCATTCAGATTGATGGGAACTCGGTCACCGCGATTGCCCTTCGAGGGAAGAAGACGGTTGAGTTCGATTCGCTTGTTAGGTGCGGCCTTTATAAAGTGTCTAACACGCTCTGGTCGCTCTACTTCATGACCACGGATCGGATTGCGTACGGGGGCGTTTTGCGAGCAAACACGGCGGCGGATCGCGGGGCAATAGTGCAACTGGTGAATGCGCTGCATTCGCGTGGGGTGACTCTGGAAGCATTTCCGAGGCTTAATTGCGAGTTCATTGTTCAATACAACACCGTCGTTCCAGAATGGCAACCGCTCCTTGCGAGCTCCCTGGGTGAAGAGAAGCATCGGTTTAAGCTGTTCGGTCGACGACCCGCCAAAGCCGCTTCCGCCCAGTTCGCGCTGGGGAGCACAGGCGTCGGGTTGGTCTCAGAAAAGGGCGTTCTTGAGGCTTACGCCTTCTCCGAAATGGGTTCGTTCACGGTCGAATTCTCCACCCAAAAGAACGTCACCGTCGCCAAGATCGACGTTGTTTTCTTGAATCAATTTGGTTGGAAAGAAGAGGTAGTTGTGGCCGATGAAGTGGGCAAAAACCTGCTGCTAGAGGCGGGTGAGGTTGTGAAGGCGATGAACGCGCCTCCTCCCGACCCTTCCTCAGAAGACTCGCCGCCGCAATCGGAAGCGGTTGAGAAGGAAGAGGCAGGCGCGGCAGCGAGTGGTGAGGGGAATCCGCAATGAACGGCTCGCTGCCAGAAACCATCGATGTCCCGCCGAAGAATCCAGCGGGCGAGGCGGTGGTCCGGCTTGGGCCCGGTCTGTTCCGAAAGGATCTGATAGCCCTGTATCTATTGGGGGGCCTCGTCCTTTCCGTTCTCGGCTTGCTTTTCCTTTACTTCAGTATTATTAGACAGCCGAACTTTGTATGGAACGAAGCATGGACTATCCGAAGCTGGATGCTTCCCCTACAGGCAGTCTTAGCCTTTGTTTTTCTTGGAGTTTTTACCGCAAGCTACGTTCGGTTTCTCGAGCTCACGCCGCGAGCCATTCGTCAATACAAGTTGTTCCGGACCGTCGAGATTGCTCTCGCCGAGGTCGATCGGTGCGTTCTCTCGCCGCAAAACAATAGATGGGAATGGACGCTGGTTGTTCACTCAAAGAGTGGCGCGGAGCTCAGCGGTCCGCTCCCGATTAGGCGAGCCAAAGACCGGGAGAAGGTCATCGCTTTTCTCTTAGAGCTGGAGTCTCGGGGGTTGCGGTTGGAGAACTTGGTCAAGTTCCGCAAGGCACTCATAGAGAACAAGTGGGGATCGGTGCCGCAGTGGGATCAGCGGGCCCAACAGGCGGTTGGCGCCGTGATCTTTCGGTGCCCGCAC
This sequence comes from uncultured Fimbriimonas sp., assembly GCA_964488265.1. Taxonomy (GTDB): domain Bacteria; phylum Armatimonadota; class Fimbriimonadia; order Fimbriimonadales; family Fimbriimonadaceae; genus Fimbriimonas. The sequence continues at coordinate 1,269 of CAZAVC010000232.1, read as the reverse complement.
GAACTGAGCTTTTCGGAGCAGTTCTGGCAGATCGAAATCACACGCGACAGTATGCTGCCCCTCCTCTTCCTGTTGGCGACGATTGCCTTGCTCTCTCTCTGGCCGATCGGCGCGGTTGGGATTTGCGCCCTTGTTCTGATTTGGATCGCCTACCGGATAATGACCCGACCACCTAAGCCGTCCCGAGAGTTTGTGATCGGCGAGAATGGGATCGGCTTTTTCAGAGGTGAGACGCTGATGGAGACCTACGCCTTCGCCGACCTCAAGTCGCTTAAGTTCGTCCTCCCTCGGTACAGCACGTCTCCCACCGTCATCGTTCAAATGAAACTGCAGACCGAAGCAGAGTTCACCATCGAGGTGTTTCCAACGGTCGAGGTGGATCAAGAAGTGCTCAAGGCGGCGACGGAGAAGGTGAAGGCGCTGCAGGCGGGAGGTCCGGCATGAGCGACGACGAGGCTCCGGAGTCGTCAGTGGTTCGGTTGAAGGGCTTCGGACGTTATCGAACCTGGGGCGTGGTGTTCATGTGCGCGTTCCTTATCCCTACGGCCGTGATTGAGCTTGCCCGTCTGGTCGAACTCTATCAGGCTTTGGTGTCCGATCGGCGGGCATTTTTTGTCAGCTGGATGTTGTTCGTGGCGGGCGTCTGGGGTTCGATCTACTACCTAAAAACCTGGCTGAACTCGGTTAGGGAGGTCGTTCTGATTGGAGACGCGCTAAGGGTTTCCACTCGGATCAAGAAGATCACCATTCCCCTGACCGACGTGAAGGAGTGCAAGATCGCCATCGCTCGAGTGGAGAGTCGGATTGAGATCACCCTCGGGGTGATTCCGCCGGGGTGGAAAGAATTCTTGAAGGTGTATCGAACATTGAAACTTGATCCGGTTCGGGATCTTCAGCTGCTGCCCGCGCTTCAAAGGCGCGGTATTCGGCTGATCGGGGTGGAAGACTTTAAGCGCGGACTTCGAGCGGTTGACGGGAAAGTCGATGGAAGGACTCTTTCTGCCGGGTGAGCTGCGAAGATAGTCTTCATCCGTTGCCCTCGCCACTTTGGGGGAGAGGGCTTCCCGATTTATCGGGATGGGTGAGGGGTCCGACAACGCTTGCAAGCGGAGCAAAGGTTACGCTCGTGCCACGCCGACGCCTTACCCGGAGACCACCCCGTCCCTTCGGGACGCCCCTCCAGTGCCTGCCCCGATTTATCGGGGAGGGGAATTGAATTGGATTGTGATCGACAACTCGTGTCCCATTCATGGTCCCGGAGGTCCGGAG
>CAZAVC010000231.1:0-4368 GCA_964488265.1 uncultured Fimbriimonas sp. | reverse complement strand
GGTGATTCATTTTCTTTTTCTTTTTTTTTTTTTATTATTTTTGTTTTTTTTTTATTTTTTTTTCTTTTTTAATTTGTTTTTGTTTTTTGTGTTATTTTTAAATGATTTTTGTATTTTTTTTTTTTTTTGGTTTATTATTGTTTTTTTTTATTGCAACGTCGCAAAGCCATTGCCCATTCGAGAAAGCATTTCTCTTCGAGTGAGGAAGAGGTCTTCTATTCGGGCATCGTGATCGAATTGGGACATGGCTTTTCTCTTAGTCAATAAACAGGAACTCGTTCGACATCAGCAAGATTTGAGCGAGCATTGCCGTGCGAGAAGGCTTGGGCAGGTTGGTGTTGGGTCCGAATTCGCGGGATGCTTCCCACCTAGCTTTAGATTCCTTATGGACGATTATCGGAGACCATGCGAAAGCATCGAAGGAGTCGGATCCGTTCGGGTCAGCGACAAAGTCGATCAAATCACCCGCGTCCAGTTTCAAATCCTTCAGGCGGACTTCCTGATTGCGACCAAACACCGTCCATCTGGCAAGCAACCCTGAGCGATTGGAAATGATCGAAGCTCGTATGCCATTGCCCTGTTTCTCTGGGTGCCCAATGTTGCCAAGGATTTCGTAGGTTCCGGATGAAAAAACGCGGAACCGGCGAATCACAGCGGTTTGGTCATCCCTGCCTGGATGGCCCCCGGCACCGTTAAGTAACGCGTAACCCAGTTTTGGATCGGGGAATGTCTCCGAAACCCGGAAGTGATCCCCGCCAAAGAATCGAAGCGGCTGGAATCTCGAAACACGATCCCCATCTAGTGCACCCGTACCGTACTCCCAAGCCGGAAGAGGTGAAGCCGGAGGAGGTAAAGCGAGATAGTCTGTCGCACTCTTAATCTCTGAATCTGAAGGGGTGCGCCCTAGCACCTGTCGGAAGATTGCTTGAGCTTTCGCCCTTGCATCTTTGGCTTCCGCAATCTCTTTCCGGCCGGCAATCTGGTGAGAGTGCCCAATTGCAAAGGGCGAGTTCATAAAGAAAAGCGCTTGTTGGGGCACCGTCGTCTGGAACCGCTTGGGGTTCGTGGTGTCGGGGGAAGCAAAATCGAAGGTGCGGAAAATCCCGGGCAGGTTCTGACGCTCAACGAAACCGTAAACCGCTCTTCGCTTGGAGAAAGGTTGCGACCAAAGGTCCACGGAAGGTCCGCCGACTAACGAAGTATCGAGATTGCCCGTTGCCGCTACAACCGCATCGCGCATCTCTTCCAGTCCCAGACGCCGACGATTCATCCGTCCAAGCAGACGGTTCTCGGGGTCCTTTGCATAGTGCTTGGAAGACCCCACCGAGCCCTGGCGATACGTTGCCGATGTGACGATAAGGCGGTGGAGTTTCTTGAGTGACCATCCGTCCTTGATCAATCTTCCGGCCAGATAGTCCAGCAACTCCGGATGAGTCGGTTTTTCCCCTTGGAAACCAAAATCAGAGGGAGTCCTTACAAGCCCATGCCCAAAATGGTGCATCCAAACGCGATTCACGGTCACACGCGGAGTGAGCGGGTTCTCTGCAGAGGCAATGGCTTTGGCCAACTCCAGGCGACCGCTTCCCTTCTTCCAGAGTTCGCGGTCCTTTCCAGATGTCGAGAGCGCTGCTAAAAATCTCCTCGGAGCGATAGGGCCCGGGTTGCCGGGGTTGCCGCGCTTGAACACGGGAACATCGTGAGGATTGTCACCCTCCACAACCGCCATGGCGAACTCTGGAGACGGTGGAGTTTTGCGGTTGAGATTCTCAATCTCTGCCTGAAGTTCTGAGTGTTTTTTCTGAGCATCAGGGGCGAAAGCCTTCTTTAGTTGAGACAAAACATCGCCGGTCGGAACAACTTCTTCTCGGAGACCCTGAAGTACACCCTTGGTTTCAGGCTTGAGGTCCGTACGCTGCCTCAAAGCCTTCACTTGCTCGCTTACGAGACTACGCTCGGCTTGAGATACCTCGGCGATCTTTGCGCGATGCTTTTCCCAAGGATCTCGAATGGCTCGCGGAGAAGTTGGAATTTGAGCTTCCTTGGTGGAATCAAAGATTGAATAGAGCGAATAGTAGTCTTGAGTTGGGACCGGATCGAACTTGTGGTCGTGGCATCTGGCACAAGCAACAGTGAAGCCCATGAACCCGCGGGTTGTGACGTCTATTCGATCGTCGATGATGTCTGGGACTTGGTTGAGGAACCTTCTGCCCACAGTTAAGAAGCCCATCGCCGCCAACGGCTTTCGGTCGTCGGCTTCCATGACGCCGGGCAAAAGATCAGCCGCGAGTTGTTCTTCAATAAATCTGTTGTAGGGTAGGTCCCGATTCAAGGCGTCTATCACCCAATTTCGATAGGTGTACGCATGGGGATAGTTGCGGTCCTCTTCAAAGACGTATCCCTTTGTGTCGGCGTACCGGGCAACATCGAGCCAGTGGCGCGCCCACCTCTCACCATATCGTGGAGAGGCTAAGTACCGCTCCACGAGTTTCTCGTATGCGTTTGGCGAGGCGTCTCCGACAAAGGCGGAAACTTCTGCATAAGTTGGCGGCAGACCAAGAAGGTCGAAAGAAAGTCGGCGAATAAGGGTGCGCTTGTCGGCCGTTGCCGTTGGAGTCAAACCTGCACCTTTTAGTGCCTTGAGGATAAAGGGGTCGATATCGTTCTTGGACCACTGATCGCCCGAAATTTTTGGAACAGAGGGTTTTGCTAAGGGTTTTAGGCTCCAAAGAGAGGGACTCGTCGGTGTTGCGGCAACCGTGCTTCCTGTTTTCGGCCAAGGGGCACCCATCTCCACCCAGGCTTCCAAATCGGCAATTTGATTCGCCGGAAGCTTTTTTGCCTTTGGCATTTTGATCGGGCCGTTGTAGCGGATCACCTTGATGAGAAGGCTCTCCGACGGTTTGCCGGGAACGAGAATTGGACCGGAATCCACCCGGCCGAGCATGGCCATTCGAGAATCGAGCCTCACCCCCGCGATCTGCGTCTTGTCCCCATGACAGCCCAGACAGTTTTCGACCAAAACCGGCCGAACCCTCGATTCAAAGAATGCGGCCTGCTCGGGTGTGATAGAGGGTTCGGATTGTTGTCCGATCAGCGAAGTCGAACGGGCGGGCACCACTAATCCCACGCCAAACAACCCAATCGTTGAGACCGCGAGAAGGCCTCTCCACGCTGGATGCTGTTTAGCGGTTTTTCGCAAGGTTGTACGACCGTTACCCGTCATCATTCGCTTCCGCTATTTTCCGGCCAGAGCCTTCCAGCTATCTACAATTGCCTCGTTTTTGAAGTCAAAAAGGCAAAGGTTTTCATAAGGGGTCTGGATGCCTTCGTGGGCAACATATTCGGGCGCCCAATACAGAACGCCACGACCGAGCCCGCCTGGAGTCTTTCGAACCGTGGCATGAAGGGCTCGCAAGAACTTTGCCTGCCCTGCGGGCGTAGCCTCGAATCCGGGTAACAGTTGGTCAGCCTTACCCACAAAGTTGTTCTCCTTGTCCTTCCATTCCAGGCTGAACGGGTATGCCGTTTCAACAACGATGATCGGTGTCTTCACCTGTTCAACCAATGCGATGAGGTTCTTCTCCAGGTCCGCTAGGGTGCCATGCCACCAAGGGTAGTAAGAAAGACCGATGTAGTCCATGGGAACGCGGGCTTGGGCGAGCTTTACATACCAAGCCGGGGTTCCTTTATAGTCTCCCCCCGCGTCGTTGTGAATAATGATCTTAGGCGAGACCAGCCTTCCGTCCCGACTATCCTTCGCTGCTGGAACGCGCTTAACCCCACTTGCGCCTGCTTTCAAGAAAGTCACTAGATTCGCGAACGCTTCGGGATTGTTTCCCTTCTCTTTGGTCCAGAGTTGACCTTCCGGCCAAATCATCCCGGTTCGAATTTCATTACCCACCTGGACCAAATCAGCTGGGGTTCCCTGCTTCACGAGGTCGCTCAAAAGATCGAAGGTGTGTTCTTCAACTTTTCCTGCGATTTCTTGTACGGTCAGACCGTCCCAGGCCTTGGGCTTCATTTGGTGACCCGGATCGGCCCACCAGTCTGAGTAATGGAAGTCGATCATCAAACGCAGACCGGCTTTCCACGCATCTTTCGCAAGCTTGAGAGTGTGCACTTTCGAACAATAACCGTCTTTTGGATTCACCCACACCCGTAAGCGGAGCACGTTCGATCCGGTCTCGCGAAGAACCGCCAAGGGGTTCACAGGTTTGCCTTCGCGGTGAAAATCTAACTTCAGGTCTCGATACTGAGGCAGAAACGACATATCTGCTCCAGACCAATACTCAATTGGACCCTGCAATAGGACACCTGCGGCCAGAAGGGCGGTTAGCACTCTGTTATTCTACGACGACCTGTCCGATT
>CAZAVC010000230.1:0-4392 GCA_964488265.1 uncultured Fimbriimonas sp. | reverse complement strand
CACAAAGTAACCCTCTCCCCTGCCCGATTTAACGGGTAGGGGAGAGGGTGGACCCGATTTTCGGGGCCGGGTGAGGGGTTCTCCTTTGGTTTCCGGCGTCGAAAAATCACCACCGCTACAACGGAGAAAGATGTTTGAGACCCTCGTTTGCACGCTCGCCCTTGTAGGACCCGGTCAAAAAGATATCGGACCTCTCATCTCCAAATCCGAAACCGCCGCGACCATCGGTCTCGCCCTTCTCCAAGACTTCACTCCGCGACTCCCGGGTCTCCTGATCCCGCAAGACAGAACCTGGATCAAGGTCTCGAACAACAAACGCTACTGGCTGATCCGATCGTTTGTGCCCGAATCAGCCATTCAAGAAGGCTTGCTCTGCGGTCGACCATGTGAAGTCATCCTCGATGCCTCGACGGCCAAGATGGTTCTACTCCACCCGGTGGAAGATAAGGATAGCCAGAAGAGGCGATCGAAGTTCGGCTTCTAGTTCCAGAACTTACGGGGATTCGGTATGTAGGGTTCGCTTGAATCGTAGCTCATCTCATCGAGCTTTTCATCGAAGTTGAACCCCCGCATCGCCAGCCGGGCGACCCCAAACAAGGTCCCTAGCGAGATCAAAAATACGAAAAGCCCAATTACACCGAGCGACCCATCTTTCGACACCCACTCACGGCCGCCGTCGAATGCGATCCACTCTCGGAACAACATCAGGATCATCCCAAGTGCCGCATAGTATCCGGTGATCAGCGGCATGAGCAGGAAGAATCCCCAACTCACGCAGCCTGGTGGGCGAGACGAGATCGCCCGCATCCGCAACTCATTCACGGCAATACCAATGAGCTGTTCACCGAACTGCGTGGAGGACACTTGGGTGTTCAACTTGGTGAAATTGCAGACGTATTTGCCAATCACCCGCATGTGGTACGTCTCCCCAACTTCAAGCTCCTTCCATTCGTGAGGTTCGGCCTCAAAAACTTCCTCGACTCCGCGCGGATCGCGAAGGGTGACATCAGCGTCGCCGCTTCCGTCTGACTTTGGATAAATGGAAAGCACCGTCATCGCCGGGCGCATCTTCTGCAGCGCGGCGGGCTCCCAGCCCTTCTTTAGGCGAAACTCCACTACCGCAATAGCGAGAAGCGCCAACGCGCAAGCCCAAACAATGATCCAACCGAAGTTGGCGAGCTTGTCTTCGTTATAAATGTTGCTGCGCCAAGTCTCGGCAACGTACGTGTTCGGGTGCCGAGCGACATAGACCAGACCGAGCCCGACGGCAACGCCCCACTGCAAAAATAGCGTGGTAGGCATAAGCGGTGATCGAATCTTCAGCACGGACAAATTGTACGTACGTTTGCGGGGGATGGCTACCTACGAAGCGTCTTTCTTCACGACTCTTTCGAAACGGGTGCCATTTTCTTCCTCGATCAAGATCGGGATGCCCTTCTCATCGAAGATCGCTTCAACTGTCCGGCGGGCGGTAAGCGTGCGGACCATGAATCCCTTCATGCTCTTGCCGTCGATCGTCACCTTCTTCGAACCGAGAAAGATCGCGTCCGTGGTTTCCCACAGGTTCCGGTCGGTATCGAACGCCAGATAGCGCAGCCGGGCATCCTTCTTCGGGAGATCCCGAAGGAACCAGTACTCGGCGGCTGCATTCACGGTTTCCGCGCCCGGAGCGATCACCTCAGAGACGGTCCGCTGGGCATCGACTTCCTCGATAATGTTCGCGGCTCGTCCCTTAAACGAGATGGTTTTCATCACTCGCCGCCGAGGAGAATCGGTGACCATCTCCAGCGTTTTCCGAAGCGGTACCCCGTTCAGGTCCCAGGTACTGGTTTGCCGGATGGTCGCCGTCGTACCCGCACTCTTGATCTCGAGTTTGAATTGGGTGACCTTACCCGCAGAGGTTAACTTCTGCGTAAGCGAAGCAGAACCGACCGGGTTTCCGAGCCGAAACACCTTGTAGTCGGCAGTCCCGGTCTGCGCCTGGGCGGCAATAAGTATGGCAAGGGTTGGAAGCATTTTCTTCTAGGCTCCTATGGAGTGGTGCGACCAATAATGAGGTCGGCGACTCGTGCCCCTGCCTCGTACGCCTCGTCGATTCTTCCGCCCATCAGTCCATCGCTGGCAAGAAGCAAGCGACTCCCTGGCGCGTTCACGTTCTCGAATCGAGCGAGGTTATCGGGCTGTGAATACTTCCATTTCTTCACGACCGCCAAGCTAGGCGTCTTCCAGCTTGCACCGTAAAGTGTGCCGATGAACGTTGTCACCACATGAACGATCCATTCGTCTTCCTTTGCAAAATTCTCCTGCGAAAATCGCGACGAGAGTTGAGCGACGAGGGCGGTTTTGCCGTCTTCCATGCGCCCCGGTGACTTCAGGTTCTCGACCGAGAGCCATGTGAGCGGGTGGCTTTGAGTGGGATCTAACAGTGCCTGGTAATCGACCTCGGGCGTTTCAAGGTCGTAGCCGAGCAAAACGGAAAGGCAGGGTCGATACTTCGCATTGGCGATCGGGCGACTCTCGTCAAGGGTCCAAAGCAGTTGAGCCGTCTGCGGAATGGGTGGTGTGAGAACCAAATGGGTAAAGGTTTCCTCCCCAATCTTATACAAATCCCCCTCTTTCTCAACGCGCTCGACGGTTGTGTTGAACCGAACATCCAAGCCGTTTGCGAGGAGCTTGGCAAAGGTTTGAATGCCTTGGGTGTGGCAGAAACGCGGCGTGGAGTTTTTGGCGGTATCACCGGGCCGAACCCGCAAGCCTTCGTGAGTCCAAATGGGGCGAAGGATCGGCGCGGGTGGTTCTAGTTCTTCAAGGAGCACCTTCTGGATTCGCTTGCCACGCGGAGCAATGCTTGTAGCCCCCGTGTCCCAGATAAAGCCCTCTTGGCTACGCGTATGGACCCTTCCGCCAACTCCACGCGATTTTTCTAGTAGGACGGTCTCAATCCCGGCTGCTTTCAACTCTCTTGCGGCGGCAAGCCCAGCAATTCCGGCTCCGACAATGCCAACTCTCTCCATCATTAAATTCGCTCCATATCTAAAGGCGTTCTAGGGCCCTCTTGGCGGCTCTGACACCAGACTCTATCGCCCCATCGATCGAGGAGTTCTGAACGTATTCTCCCGCTAAGAGCAGACCCGCATCGTCGTACACCATGTTCGGTTGCCGCTTCGCGTAGCCAGGCCGATGCGCTAGCTGAGCGTTCGGAATTCGGTACGACCGCAAGAACTGCCACTCCTCAACCTTGGCTTTGGGAAGCCAGGGCGCCATTTCTTCCTTCGCAATCTCAGCGAGTGCCTCATCAGATTCATCGGGCACGCCTAACATATTGACCGAGACCAGCGCTCCTCGTCCTGCCGCCAGTCGGTAACCCGGCTGAACCTTGGTGAGCGGCGCGACATGATTCACAAGCCCGGGTCGCTTCATGCCGTTCAGCACAAGATAGGGCTCGGCGAGTGGTTCCTCGGGCGCCTCGAAGTAGAGGCAGGTCGACCCAAACATTTCGGTATCGAAGGAATCCTTGGTCAACCTCGATGCGGTCACAACGTCGGTTGCGATAACCACAACTTCCGCTTCAATCGTCTCGGACGATCGCAAATGCACCTGCCACTTTCCACCGGCGCGCGTGATCGAATCAACCTGTGCGTGGGGGCGAATGGAACCCTGAGTAATTCCCTTTGCCAGTGCCTTCGTCACGCCTTCAATGCCGTCTTCGGGCAGAATAGTGTCACCTTCGGAAAGCATCTTCCAAACCCATTGCAGACGGTTGGCGCTCACTTCCAAGGATCGATCCAAAAACACCCCCGCAAAGAACGGAATCGCGAACCGATCGATAAAGTCTTGGCTGAATCGCTCCGAAAGGTCTTCTAACGCCGAACGATCCACTTGCGCGAAAAGATTGGTAGTGTTCCTTGCCTTCAGAGAAGCTGTCCATCGAAGAACAGCAAGTTTGTCCGCGATGCCAAGAAGAGGGGAAAGGGCGGTTTGAATCAGCTTCTTGGGCGTTCGGCCCTGATCGATCAGAAGAGGGGTTCCTCCTTGCGTGATGAGGGCACCCGGGAGAAACGCCCCAGAATTCAGTTGTTCGACATCAATCAGTCGGGCGGCGTTGGGATAGGCGGTGAAGTGAACCTGAAATCCTCGATCGTAACGAAAAACTCCGTCGGTGTCGGTTTTCAGCCGACCACCCACTCGATCGGATGCCTCCAGCAGCTGAAACGGCACGCCTTCTTCGCTAAGGGTTCGGGCACAGGCAAGCCCGGCCATTCCTCCTCCAATGATTAAAACCTCTCTCTGCATGGGTGAATCCGTCCTTAGCCTCGCCCGTTATCACAATCGGAATGGGCACCAAAACCAAAAGCACCGCCTCTTGTCTGTCAAATCAACCAGCAGCCATGT
>CAZAVC010000229.1:0-4398 GCA_964488265.1 uncultured Fimbriimonas sp. | reverse complement strand
AGCAAAGTTATCCCTCCAATGCGCGTCGTCGGCATGCTCTATGTCGGAACCAACTGCAACAACGAGGTTCCTGCTCTCTGGGATCAGTTCGTGCCCCGTATGAAAGAGGTTCAGTGGGATGGCGAATGCTACGGTGTTCTAAGGCGGTGGGAGGGAATGCCGGATGGCGTTTTTGCCTACCTCGCATGCTTCGAATCCAACGGACCCGTTCCGGCGGGCATGGAAGCTTGGGAACTCAAGGGCGGTGAGTTCCGTGTCACGGTTGCACCCACGCTTGATCACATCCGTGGAGTGTTCGACGAGAATCTCCCGAACGACCTTTACGAGATCGGTGGTCGAGAGATTTACGAGTGCTACCCAGAAGACTTTCCGGATAACCCCAAGGTCGAAGTCCTCTTCCCGATCTAGCGATTCCGCTAATTGCCCGCGATCTTGCGAAGGGCTTCTTCGTCTTTGATGACGACGAAGCCCTTCACCGTATCAACCGGACCTGCCGCCTTCCACTTTCCAAAAGTGGCGCTCACCGCTTCTCGATTGGAACCGATGAGGTCGGCGAACTCGGCGTGGGTCAGGCGAAGATTCACAAACCGTCGTCCCGTCTTGGACTCGCCGGGATAATCCTTTGCGAGCTTTAAAATGAGTCGAGCGAGCCTCTCCGGAACCGTCAAGAAGAGCACGTCTTGCATACGGTTCAAGATTTCGGCTCGGCGGTCACCTATGAGTTTATGAACCGCCAGCGATAGCTCGGGTTTATTGATGACCATCGTTCGCAGAATGTCCACGGGCACCGCGAGCAGGGAAGCGGAGTCCACCGCTTCGGCGCTTTCTACGGTGGTAGATTCGCGATCACCGAAGAGATCGATGTCGCCAATGAGTTCGCCGGGCTTCAAGATGGCAAGGGTCAGTCGTTTGCCTTGAGAGTTGGTGGCGACCACTCGAACGTTGCCTTCTTTCACCAGATAAGCATGGGTGTGTCGAACGCCGCTCATGCAGATGTGGTCGTTCCGTTCGAATCGAACCACGCGACTCTGTTCGGCAAGAGTTCTCAATTCGGCATCACTCAGGCACTTGAAGAGGTCGAAGTTTCGAACCAACCAGAGTCGGTGCGGCGACTCGGCGACGGCTGCCGATCCGCCCTGCTCCAACGAAACTGTGCTCTCGACTCCGTTAGCCATGTCAACTTGGTACCTTCTCGAAATGGAGTTTGTCTAGGCTCGCCGGTCGAGATCGACCGGTGCGCTTAAAGGGGAAAAAGTTCTCCTCTTTAAGCCGAGACTTCCGACACCCGACCGTTTTCTACGCCGAGACCTTCCGTTTCTTCCAGCTTTTGAATCCTCAATCGCTGAATTCTTCGACCATCGGTTTCGGCAACCGTAAATCGGTGACCATCTGCATCTAGGAACTCGCCAAGTTTGGGTTGTCGCCCGAAAAGACCAAAAACGTATCCACCGATCGTGTCGAAGTCGTCGCTATGGAACTCAGAGCCGATCTCATCGTTCACATCGTCCAGGTGGGTCTTGCCTTCCACCAGGTAGCCGCCTGCGTGCTCAGACACTTCGGGTTCTTCCTGGTCGTACTCGTCTTGAATGTCGCCAAAGAGTTCCTCGACGATGTCTTCAATAGTGACGATTCCCGCCGTTCCACCCATTTCATCTTGCACGATGGCAAGTTGAGCACGAGCGGCGCGCATCTCTGAGAGCAACTCATGCAAGTTCTTGTTTTCTGGGATGAACATCGCCGGACGCATCAGGCGGCGCATGCTGGGCGTGCCTTCTTTCACCATCGAAAGGAGTAAGTCCTTTGCGTGGATGATCCCGATGATCTGATCGTCGGTGCCTTCGTAAAGCGGAATACGCGAGTGTCCGGAGGTTTGGATGACCTTCACGACCTCTTCCGGATCGCTGTCGATCGGCATCGCGTCTAGGTCGGTGCGAGGGGTCATGATCTCCCTTGCGACCGTGTCGGTGAACTCAAAAACGCTTTGAATCAACTCGCTTTCGTCCGTCTCGATCGCTCCCGTTTCCTGAGCGTTTTCGACGAGCGTGATGATCTCTTCCTCCGCCCGAAGCGGATCGTTGAGCGTGGCTTTACCTCCGAATCTTGCGGCAAATAGGTTGGCAATCCCAACGACCAACCGCGCCGGATACTTAAAGACCACGCTGGAGAACTTCGCAAATCCCGCAAGCCTCGCCGCCGTCGCAGCGGGATAAAGCATAGCGTAGCTTTTTGGAACCAACTCGCCCAGGATCAGATTGAGGAGGAAAATCGGGATTCCAACCAGCGCGACCCCGCCGAGAATCGTGGCGTATGTGAATGGCCATCCGGCCATCTCTTCGGCAAGGGAAGCGGCAGCAACCGCCACCACCATGCCCATGAACACCAGCGCAACCCGCATGAGTTGGCTTCCGAACGAACAACTCGCGATCACTTCCGCTTGTCTGGCAAGGAGGTCTTCTAGCTTGCCCGCAACGGCAGGCTTTTCCTTGTACTGGCGGATGTGACTGGGTCGCAAGAGAGCGACCGCGTTCTCAACCAAGATGAATGCCGCGTTCAGAAGAATGAAGAGAAGCGCGGCGAAAATGGCCGGCCAGGTGCTTCCAGCGGGCTCCTTGAGCGTCGAGACGTCGGACCGTACGAAACCGTCCGCTTGTCGCCCAAATGCGAGGACCGCAAAGAAAGCGAATGCGATGACGAGTACGAGAGTGGACTCAGACCGGCGAAGCAATGGCTCGCTTCGCCGGTAACGTTCAGCAGGGTTATCCTTCATGCGTTAGATTCGTTCTGATAGTTATTTCGGCAGAAATTGGAAGAAAACAAGACCGATAACGGTACCCACCGCCGCTCCAAGCGATAGTTCTGGCAGCGAGTGAATCTTTGCCTCATAGCGACTTTGGGCAACAATGGCCGCCAGCAGAATGACCAGTGCCATTACCACAGGGTTGTCGGTAAGAAAGACGGCGCAGGTGGCAAAGAAGAATCCGTAAGCGGCGTGACCAGAGACCAATCCGCCTTGGAGGACCTGTCCACGCTTTCCAAGACCTTTGCCAATGACCACCGCCACAAACACCACCATGCAGCCAAGGACAATGCGAAGCACGGGCGGAATGGCGGGCGCATCGGAAGCCAAGTTGATCTTGAGCGCATCCCAGCGACTCTCCCCGAAGATCAGTAGACCGCCAACAACAAGGGCGATGATGGTCGTGATCAAAACCGCACCAGCGGCGATGTCTTTTGCAAACTTCGCCAAAGGGCTGTAATTTGGAGAAACTAGGTCGACCGTAGCCTCAATCGCCGAGTTGAACATCTCCGCAACCACAACAAGCGAGATGGTGAAGAGGAGCACGAGCATCTCCCGAAGCGCCAGGTTTACAAACAGACCCAACAGGATGACGATGAGGACGACAAAGAGGTGGAACCTCATGTGTCGCTGAGTTTTGAACGTGAAAATGATGCCGTTAAGGGCAACCGCGAACGGCTTATAAATGTCTTGCGGACGACGCATGGGTGCGGGGCTTAGCCCGCCGCATCCTCCTTGCGCAAAGGATTGCTCTCACTTTCGTGGAGCAAAGAAGACCATTCCGGATCGGGTGCTAACCCGAGCGCAATCGCCATCGCGTTCATTTCCACTTGCATCATACGACGATCTGCGTCTTCGATGTCATCGAAACCTACCAAATGCAATGCTCCGTGAATGGCGAGCATTGCGAGTTCATTGGTTAATGACACGCCCCGCACTTCTGCTTGCCTCTGTGCATAGGGCACGCTGATGGCAATATCGCCAAGCGGTTCCTCGGCAGACTCAGGCAGATCGCCGAGATAGGCAGGGAAGGTCAGGACATCGGTGGAGTCGTCGATCCCTCGGAAACGTTGGTTCAAAGACCTCATTTCAACGTCGTCGGTAAGGAGAAGATCGACCTTTCCCAGTGCGTGGTGGTGCAACAGCGTTTCGGTGAGGGCACGCACCAAAAGATCGCCCGCGAGTTGCCGCAAATCAGAAAACTGCGGTGAGTACACAACGTCAACGGTGATAGCGTCCGTCGGCATTTTCAATTCAGAAGGCATATCCAGACGCAAAGATGTGCCGATCAAAACTGGATCTCGTCATAAAGACCAAATCTTGATCGGCACATCTAAAAGCTTGATGCGAGTACCGGCAGAGCTTAGCCGCGAGCTGGGCGTCGGCGGGCCTTTCGGCGTCGCTTTTCGCTCGGCTTTTCGTAGTGGCTGTGCTCTTTAAGATCGCGCAGGACGCCGCTTTGTTGAAGCTTCATGTTGAAGCGCTTCAGGGCGCTGTCGATCGACTCGTTGTTCTGTACGTTGACGTAAATCACTGTCTGAAGATTCCTCGCAAAAAAAAAAAAAAAAAAAAAAAAAAAAAAAAAAAAAAAAAAAAAAAAA
>CAZAVC010000228.1:0-4426 GCA_964488265.1 uncultured Fimbriimonas sp. | reverse complement strand
CCGCTCAGATTCTGCGAGATTAGGCCCGTAGATTCACCGGGAAATAGCGCGCAATTCTACAGGTTGCCAAACCCATCTCCCGAAGATTGTCATACCGAATCCGTGTCTTTTTCATCAATTGAAACCAGGCACCGATGCGAGAGGAGAGGGTAGCGACAATGTCTGATGCACCGGATGCAGCACCAAAGAAGAAGAAAGGCGGCAAAATGCCCGTCATCATTGCGCTTGTCGCAGTGTTGGCAGGCGGCGGCTTTTTCATGATGAAGTCGAAAGGCGGAAAGGAAGAAAAGAAAGAGTCTGAGATCAAGATGGCGAAAGCAGAGGTTCTCCTTGCCGACGAATATCTTGTGAACATGGCTGATGGGCGATCTTACGTCCGATGCAAAATCGCTTTGAAGGTGAAGGAAGGCTTCGACCCTCACGACGTGGAAGCACACACCGGGGAAGTGAGCGATGCCATCAACATGACGCTCAAAGCAACCGATCCTCGAGATTGCGAGACTCCGGAAGGGATGAAGAGGCTGAAGCGACGCATGGCAACCGCCATCAACGCCATTCTCCCCGCACATGGAGAGGAAGGCGGCGGCGATTCTCACGACGAGAAGAAGTCCGGCCCAACCACGTCCGTCAAGTTAAAAGACAAGAAGAAGGACGAACACTCGGATCACGGAAGTGAGGAAGAGATGCCCCCAGATTGGGACTCCCTTCACGGCCCGGTCCTCAAAGTTCTTTTCGTTGCGTTTGCCACTCAATAGCGCTCCCTCTTGGGTGGGTGCGAAAAAACTTAGGAAATCACTTTAGGTTTTTTCGGATCCCCCCTCAAGAAACTTCGCTTTCCACCGATTCAATTTAAGGAAGGCCCAAGCAATAGGGCCAGGTGGAGCAAGCGACTTGTCAGACATTCTTTCACAGGCAGAAATCGAAGCGCTGCTGAACTCCCTTGGGGGAGGGAACGCAGGAGCGCCCGCAATGCCCGTCGCAACTCCTTCCGTTGCCCAAGCAAGGTCCATGGCGGGTTCCGCCCCAGTGAACAAGCCTGGACCGGGCAAGAAAACGTCGGTCGCCTTCGAAATTTACGACTTTCGACGTCCGGACAAACTTAGCAAGGATCAACTTCGAACCTTGCAGATGCTCCACGAGACCTTTGCCCGACAAGCTGGATCCGCGCTTTCGGCAGCGCTACGAACTCCGGTTTCGATCGAGATGATCTCTCTGGAGCAGGTCCCGTACGACGAGTACCTGCGATCGATCAACCAGTCCGTCTTTGCGGTCATGTCCCTGCCGCCCCTGACCGGGCAAGCCGTTCTTGAGATTGAGTTCAGCCAAGTTTTTGCGATGGTCGACCGAATGCTCGGTGGTCCCGGTAAGCCGCTCAACCGCGGTGTTCTCACCGATATCGAGCGTCCGCTGGTAAAGCAGTTGATCGAACGCATGTTCGGTGCTCTGAAACAAGCTTGGGAATCGGTGGTCGTGGTGAACCCCACGATCGACACCATGGAGACCTCGGCCCAATTCGTCACGATCGCGCCGCCGAACGATATCGTTCTCACTCTTTTGTTTGAAGTCAAGTTGGGCGAACAGCGCACCGCGATGTCGCTCTGTATCCCCTACTTGGTTCTCAAGCCGATCACAACCAAGCTGAGCGCACAAAAGTGGTTCGCCTCTTCTGGTCGCAAGCACAGCCCAGCGACAAGAAAGCTCCTAGCGACCCAGATTGGGAATTCCGGAGTGGATTGCACCATCCGGCTTGGCAAAGCTCGAATGGAGTTTGGCGATTTCATCAACATCAAGAAGGGAGACATTATTCGGCTCGATCAACGAACCGAACACGACCTCACCTTCCTCGTCGGCAACGTTCCTAAGTTTCACGGTCGCCCCTTGCTGCACGGCAAGCGACTCGTGTTTTCCATTTCTCAACCCTTTAAGAAGTAACGCAGGCAGATCCTATGGCTCAAATCACGGAAGAAATTATTGACGGTCTATCAAATTTCCAGACTTCGATCTGGGATACGGTTAGCGTCACGACATCAGAGAACATCGGTCAGGCCGTTACGTTTGGCAACCCTCTGACGGTCTCGGCACGAGTCAACGACATCCAAACTGAGTTCAGCGCGCAACAGCTGATCATTCAGTTTGCAATGGCGAGCCACCCCGATAGCTTCCAGTCGGTGTTGATTTCTAACGATACGGTTCTGCAGCTTGCCAAGCTGGCGACAGGCGTTGAACTTGAGGAAATCGATGAGAACGTCATCTCGGACGTCCGCCCGATTGCCGAGTCGATTGTCCAAGGTTTGTGCATCGCCCTGGGCAACGTGATGATTGAAACCATCGTTGCGACCGGACTGAGCATCCGTTACCAGAGCTTCCAATTACCCGCGAACTTCGCGCGTTCTCTTGATATCGTGCGAACGCAGGCGACCGTCGAGGGCGAGGGTCTTAGTGGATCCATCACCTGGTTGGTCGATGCCGAAACCGCGAATGCTCTGCTACGCCTTTCGACCGACATGGACATGGGTAACGATGCCGGAGCCCCCATTTTTGCAAGCGCACCGACTGGAGGCCAGGCTACGGGTGGTTTCAATCCTCCTCAAACGGGGGGCGCACCTGCTTCAAACGCTCCACACCTGCCCGAGGTGGATGCAGGCAGTCTCGAAGTGTTACTAGACGTTCCGCTTGAGATCAGTGTGGAACTTGGTCGGGTGAAGATGATGGTTCGAGAGGTTCTCGACCTCGGCACGGGCTCGATCGTCGAAGTGGATAAAGCGGCCGGTGAACCGGTTGACGTCATGGTCAACGGCCGACTGGTGGCTCGCGGCGAAGTGGTTGTTATCGAAGACAACTTCGGTGTGCGAATCACGGAAATCCTCAACCCGAACGAGCGATTCCGACTTGACGGAGCTGCTTAACATGCGAAGCGTTCTTGCCCTGGCTGTGTTTGCCGGAGCAACTCTGGCAAGCGCTGCCGAAGAAACCGCTAAGGGGGCTTTCGGTACAAAGTCTGCCGGAGGAGCCGGAACCACCGCTGCGATGAGCACCGGAGGACCAAGCATCTTCTCCATCATCCAGATGATCATTGCGGTGGCGATCGTGGTAGGCCTCATGAAAGTGGTCTTGCCCAAGATCGTTTCCAAGATGGGCGGAAAATTGACCACGACCCTCAACGGCGGCATCCGGATTGAAGAGTCTGCGACCTTTCCGGGCGGAAACCTTTACGTAATCACCGTGAGTGACCGAAAGCTGTTGCTCGGCGCGACCCCTCAAAGCATTTCAACACTGGCCGATCTTGGGCCCGTGATCAAGCCGAACCCTGGTCCCGCATTCATGGAGTATCTCGACAATGCCGACACGAGCAAGGTGACCCCCGCTGCGGAACCGATTCCGACCCGAGCGGTAATCGCGGTTGAAGCACAGTCTACGGCTGGAGAAGAGAAGGAAAGTGATCCGAGAGAGGCTCTGGAGCGACTTGCGAGGTTGATGGGTTAACCATGAAACGGCTCCTTTCCACCGCCACACTCTTTGCTCTTGGAGCTTGTGCTTTTGCGCAAACCCAGCTTCCCAAAATCAGTTTCGGCGTAGAGAATGCTCAGTCTCAGGGAGATGTTGCGACAAGTTTGCAGATTCTTGCTCTGCTGACCGTTCTCAGCATCGCGCCCGCCATTCTCATCCTCACGACCTCTTTCACGCGGATCGTGATCATCTTCAGCTTCGTCCGGAGCGCATTGGGCACGCCCACCATTCCGCCGAACCAAGTGGTGATCGGACTTTCGCTGTTCCTCACGATGTACGTAATGGGGCCGACCTATACCAAGGTCAACGACACCGCCCTGCAGCCCTTCTTTGCCAAGAAGATCAACCAGAACGAGGCTTTGGAGCGAGCGAGCGGCCCGATTCGAGACTTCATGCTGAAGAACACCTACGAGAAGGACCTGAAGCTGTTCTTGGATCTTCGCAACGAGAAACCAGCCTCCCCGAAAGAGGTCAATCTCACGTCGCTGATTCCTGCGTTCATCATCAGCGAACTCAAGACTGCCTTCATCGTTGGCTTCTACATCTTCATCCCGTTCCTCGTCATCGACCTTGTGGTCGCTAGCGGCCTCATGTCTATGGGCATGATGATGCTTCCACCATCTATTGTCTCGATGCCCGCGAAGTTGTTGGTCTTTGTATTAGCCGATGGCTGGGGAACTCTGGTGACCGCCATCTTGGCGGGCTACAGGTAGCACCTGAACGGGGAAGACAATGGAACAGGCACTCGCACTCGACACTGCCCGACAAGCCATTCAAGTTGGCTTGTTGGTGAGCCTTCCGATCCTTGCTACGGCGCTATTCATTGGCCTTATCATCAGCGTTTTGCAGGCGATTACCCAGATTCAAGAAGCGACTCTGACCTTTGTTCCGAAGGTCATTGCCCTTGCCGCAGTGATCA
>CAZAVC010000227.1:0-4461 GCA_964488265.1 uncultured Fimbriimonas sp. | reverse complement strand
GTCCCCCTTGGGGTCTTCCGAAGAGCGAAACCAAACTGGGATCGATTCCGACGACGTCTAGCCCCCATGTCCCTGGAATGAAGTTACTGACGGGCTCCGCAATCCCCTTGGCTCTTGCGGCAGGGTCTGGCGATAAGGCGGATTTGCTCTTAGAACAACCGCTACTCGTCATCAGCACCAGTGGAAGAACGACACACGCAAGGACGGTGGAGACACGGTGCGACACAGCTATCGAAGGTTGTACCTTGCCTAGTCTTTGTACCGGCTTGCCGCGAGAACCGGATGAGACGCCGGATTGTTGCAGAACCCTGGCGACTTGAACACGTCTAACCTGGAAGGCGGCAAAGACGCTGAGAAGGAAGGCTCCGTTTTCTTGGAAACAAGCCTATAATTCTAGGGTCCGATTCTTCTTGGACTCACCAAGCCTCTTTGGGAATTCTGCACGATGGCTCCTGCACGACGATTTGATTGGATATTGCGCGTCGCTTTGTTAGCGGTGGCGATTCTCTCGTCTAGCCTGAGTTCTGCCGCCAACGTGCTTGGAAAACTTGGTCAGGCGGTGCAAAACGTTCGCATTCACGCTTCGCCGAATTCCCGTTCTCGACTTTTCTACACCGCCAAGCAGTTCCAATATCTGGTGGTGACCCCCGGTCCGAAAAGCTGGGTGAAGGTTCTCATGGCGAACGGCGTTTTTGGCTACGCCAAGTCCGACTTTGTCGCCGTGCTGCCTTACGATGTCACCCCAAAAACACAATCTCCTAAGCGAGATTCAGCGGTGAACATGTCTAGCCGTAGCGCCATGGCGAACTACGCGCTCAAGTTCACGGGCACACCTTACAAGTGGGGCGGAAACGACCTGAACAACGGGATCGACTGCTCTGCGTTCGTACAGAAGCTGTACGGCATGATCGGTACGAACCTTCCGCGCACCGCCGCCGAGCAAGCTCGCAAAGGCGTTCCAATTTCGCGATTGGAAGACCTACAGGTCGGCGACAGGCTCTACTTCTGGGAGAAGCGCCGCAACAAGATCGGCCACACGGGCATCTATCTTGGCAACGGTTACTTCGTGCACAGCAGCAGCGGCAAGGGCGGTGTCTCGACCGACTATCTCGGCGCAGAAAAATGGCGACGCATCCTTGTCGCCGCTCGGCGCTAGATCTGGCTCCCTAAACCAGACCCGCTTTTACCAAACGGTCCTCCACCAACTCGGCGGAGATGAGCACCATCGGCAAACCGTTGCCCGGAACCGTGCTTGCGCCTACGTAGTACACGCCCGGATTTTCCTTGGATCGGTTATCCGGCCTAAAGCAGACGCTCTGCATGAAATCGTGAGAGAGACCGAACGCCGCGCCTTTGTCCAGGTTGTAATCCGTTGCCCAGTCGCGCGGTCCGTACGACTTCATCTGCACGATCTTAGACTTATCGAAGCAAGCCGCCTGATGGAGTCGCTTGTAAACGTACTCCTGCATCTTCAGCTCGTCCGCTTCCGACATTGGGTAGTCGTTGTTGGGGCACGGGATCAGCACGAACACGTTCTCATGACCTTCTGGAGCGCGCTCGGGGTCGGATCGTTTGCTGATGCAGCAGTAAAAAGCGGGCTCGTCTGGCACGGAGAGCGGCTCGTGGAAGAGCGCGTCTAGGTTGCCCTTGAAGTCGCTTCCGAAGAAAACGTTGTGGTGCAGTAGTTCGGGGAGCTCGCCTTTGTAGTCGATGTACATCATGTACGCCGAGCAGGAGTAGCGTCGCTTGGGCTTCGGTTTGCTCTTGCGCGCCTCTTTCTCCAGCGTCTCTTCTGAATAAGGAAGGTCGGCATTGGTGATCACCGCGTCGGCGGTGATGGTCTCGCCCGAGTCCAACTCAACCGTCTTGCCGCGAACCGCCTTCACGTTCGCGTTGAGTCGAACCTCGACCCCCTTCTTAGCCGCAAGCTCTTCCACCGATTCGTGGATGCGTGCCATGCCGCCCATGGGATACCAAATGCCCTCGCCGTACTCCATGTAGGTGAGCACGCCGTACACCCAGGGGGCGTCGTATGGCGAGAGTCCCAGATACATGGTCTGGAACGTAAAGAGCATTCTTAGGCGCGGATCTTCTACATATCGCTCGATTCGCTTCGCCAAATTGTCCAGCATGTGGTGCTGAAGCACCATGCCCAGCGCCTTGGGCGAGGCGAGGTCGAGCATGGAGTCGTAGTTCCTTCGAACAAAGTTGGGGATCGAGATTCGGTAAAGCTCGGCAAGATCGCCCAGCAGCTTTCCGTACCTTTCGGCCTCGTGTCGCCCCGAAAGCCTTTCGATTTGGTCGACCATCCTCGCCACGTTCGGCGTGCCCTCGATCTGAGAGCCATCCGCGAAGAACACTCGGTAGCTGGGATCGCACAGCTTGATGTTCATGTGGTCCTCCAACCGCTCGCCCACGTCGGTGAAGAGCTTCTTGAAGGGGTCGAGCATCATCATCAGGGTCGGACCGCCATCGAAGGCGCATTCGCCTACCTGAACGCGTCTGTTCCGTCCGCCCGTGGAATCGTTCTTCTCGAGCACGGTGACTCGGTGACCTCGGTGCGCGAGGCGAAGGGCCGTCGCAAGTCCACCCAAGCCGGCACCGACCACTACGAAGTGTCGTCCGGAAGATTTAGCGGGAACAGGTTGGGGACTCACAAGCCCTTTCTACCGCTTGAACGGGGCTTCCGTTCGCTGAGTCGGGGGTCTTGTCGGCTAGGTTCCGGGCTTCCAGAGCGCCCACAGAGTCAAAAGCAGAACCGAGTAGCCCGATAAAATGATCGCCCCGGCTATCTCGTTCGAGAAACCCTAGCGTCCTACCCCGCCGACGATACGCTCGACATCTTTCATCAGCAGGTACAGATGCAGAGGGTTGGGCGGGCACTCTTGCATCCCCAGCCGAAGATAGAGCGCTTTCGCGTCTTCATCTTTAGCATGAGTCATGAACGCCCGTACTCCGGCTTCCCCGGCTACAGAAAGGGCTCGCTTCAGGGCGTCTTTGAACAAGCCTTTTCCAAGTCCTTGACCCTGATAGTCTTTGTCAACCGCGAACCGTGCCATGAGCAGGATAGGGATGGGATGCCTTGCCAGGCCCTTTGCCATCCGCTCCGGTGCCTCATCGAACAGCACTGAGCCAACCGCAAGTGAGTAGTAGCCGACGACGCGATTCCCGTGCAGCCCGACAAACGTTCTCGCGCTGCCGTTTGCTTGGTTCGCCAATGCGTGGCGAATGAGGAACGTATTCAGCGGTTCCTTCCCGCAATCGAACTCGAGGAAGTCGTGGGATTTGGTCAACAAAACCGGACCCGAGAACTGACTCACGATTCGAAAACGCTCGGTTGGCTAAACAGCTCACGAAGCGCGGGAATGTCTTTCGCGGGCTCTTCCAGCTTGGCAAGAAGCCAGTCGTACTCTTCCTTAGAAACGCGAATGAGACGCTGATTGGCAATAACCTCTTCGGCGGCATCCAGAGACTTATTGAGAACAAACTGACTGACATTCATGTTCTGAAGGCGTGCTGCCTCGGCGAGCTTCGCCTTCTGCGAGGCGGATGCTCGAATGTTGAGTTGTTCGGCTTTCTGGGTGGATGGCATGCGGGGCTCCTTCTATCAGTTTATCGGAAAGATGGTCCACCTGTATAGACGACGTCCATACAGATATAGTTCAATGACTTGGTTCCATCCCTAGGTTCCCGGCTTCCAGAGCGCCCATAGAGTCAAAAGCAGAACCGAGTAGCCCGATAAAATGATCGCGCCGGCTTTTCGGCGACGCGGAAGGTCGGCAGGGTCGAGCTTGGAGAGCACTCCCGCCGCCACGAGCGCAGTGATCCACCAGCCCCCGTAGTTGTGCCACGGCACCCCAAAGGGCAGACCGTCTTCGTTGTACTTCCACGCCCAATATTGGAGTTTGCTCACCATCACCGGCTCCATCAGCGCGAAGTCGTACAGGGTGGCGATGGTGGCGGCAAGCATCGCTCGTACCTTCCCGGTGATCCTGTCTGGCAACACCGCCTGGCACGCCCCGACCACCATGATCCAAGCGAACGGAAGCATGAGCGGGTAGAGCGGGGTTCGCCATTCGAGATTGTTTGATGGGATGGGCAGAGCCACCGTCGGCCACCATTTTTGGGTGTAGACATAGTCTCCGAACACCCATCCCGTGTACACCCCGAGAATCTCCGCGAATCCACCGATGAGCAGTACGAGAATCGCCCATTTCCACAGCGCGCGCGTGGGGAAGAGAGAGAAGACGGCGGTGAGGATCAGCGCCGCGCTGGAGATTCTTGCCAACCAGGGGGCTTGAACGCCCGTGGTCGCACCCATGGTCACGCCGAAAAGAGAGAAGGCGACTAGCCCCAAAAACCACCTCTGGCGCACAGAGAGATCTTTGAAAGATCGAAGGAGTGGGGATGGCTCACAAGCACCTCCTCCCTTGGGGGATAACGCCAGCCGGTGACGCCTTC
>CAZAVC010000226.1:0-4464 GCA_964488265.1 uncultured Fimbriimonas sp. | reverse complement strand
GCGCAAACAAATCTTCTCGCATTGAATGCTGCCATTGAAGCAGCAAGGGCCGGCGAGCAAGGACGCGGTTTCGCGGTTGTCGCCGACGAAGTTCGTAAACTAGCCGAGCGAAGTTCGGAAGCAACCAAGGAAATCGCGTCCCTCATTGAGACCGTCAATCAGGGCGTGGAAAACGCCATCTTGTCTATGGAAGCAAGCGCGGGTGAAGTCACCCGAGGAGCATCCTTTAGCTCCGACGCCCAATCAGCACTTCGGGAGATCTTGGGAGCCATTGGAAAAGTGAGCACCCTTGCTGGGGCAAACGATGCACTGGTTGTGGAGATGAAGAAAAACGCGACAAAGGTGGAGGAGGCGGTCAGTTCGGTCGCATCGATTTCTCAAGAAACGGCGGCAGGGGCCGAAGAGATGAACGCAGGGGCGGAGGAAATGAGTGCTGCTTCGCAAGAAGTGACGGGCGCGGTGGCCCAGCAATCGAGAAAGATCGAAGAGGTGAGCAAACTCTCCAACGACTTGAACACCCTCGCAGGCGATCTCCAGTCGCTCGTCAAACAGTTCAAATTCGAGGAAAGCGCTACGTCCAAGGGCAATCTGAGAATTGCCGCCTAGAGAACCTGCCCCGTAAGTTCAAAAGGTCTGACCTTCCCCGTGCGCAGGTACCATGAAGAAGCCCGCCAGGTCGGGCTTCTCTCATGTTAAGGGCTGGAATTGTAGGTCTTCCTAACGTCGGCAAATCGACGTTGTTCAACGCAGTTGTTGCGAATGCGGTCGCTCAGGCGGCTAACTTCCCCTTCTGCACCATCGAACCAAACGTCGGCGTGGTCAGCGTTCCTGATCCTAGGCTAGACGTTCTGGCGAAAATCTCCGGCTCAGAGCAGATTCTTCCGGCTCGAATTGAGTTCGTGGACATCGCAGGACTGGTGAAGGGCGCGAGCCAAGGTGAAGGCCTGGGCAACCAGTTTCTCGCCAACATCCGAGAGGTCGACGCCATTGTTCACGTGGTTCGCTGCTTCGAGAACGACGATATCATCCACGTTGCCGGCTCGGTGGATCCGATGCGGGACATCGAGATCATCAACATGGAGCTCACCCTTGCGGATCTCGCCCAAGCCGAGAAGCGATTAGAGCGGGCTCGAAAGGACCTGAAGACCAAAAAGGAAGCTCAGATTGAAGTGGACGCCCTTGAGAAAGTTGTTCCGGTTCTTAGCGAAGGCGGATCAGCTCGATCCGTGACGCTCACCGAAGACGAAGCCCTTTCCATTAAGTCGCTCGGATTGCTCACCGGCAAGCCGATGATCTACGCCACGAACGTTTCTGAAGACGAACTCGCATCGGGCAACAAGTGGACCGAAGAGGTCACCAAGTTCGCGACAGATTCGGGGGCGCAAGTCGTGCGTGTTTCGGCACAAGTAGAAGCCGAGCTTGTAGAACTCGCCGAAGACGAGCGAGACGAATTTCTGAAGGCGCTGGGCGTGGACGAAGGCGGACTGAAGTCGCTCATTCGAGCCACCTACGACCTTCTTGGATTGCAGACCTACTTCACCACCGGACCGAAAGAGACTCGTGCTTGGACCATCGTGAAGGGAATGACCGCTCCCCAAGCGGCGGGCGTCATCCACAGCGACTTCGAGCGGGGCTTCATTCGGGCCGAAACGGTCGCCTACAAGGACCTCTCCGAGAACGGCTCCATGAACGCCGCTAAGGAAAAGGGCTTGGTCCGATCGGAAGGCCGAGACTACATCGTCCAAGAAGGCGATGTGATGCTCTTCCGCTTTAACGTCTAAAGAGACGACTAGGGTCAGAACTTCAGTTCGCGCGCATTTCGAGGTCCAATCTTAAGGGCCTCGAGTTGCCTCGCAAGGTCTCGGAAGACGGTCCAGTAGACGCTCGCCTTATCAAGGCCGATCCAAAAGTGCTCGCTGCGATCGATGAGCCGAACGTAGTAGCCAAACATGTACCGGGTGACCTGCGGCTGAAGAATGCCACTGTTCATGAGCAAAGCCACCTCCTCGAAAAATCCGACCAGATTCCGGCGATCTTGAACCGGCATCTGACTTAACTTGGGATCGTCTGTCGCAAGCAACTCCAAAAGGTCCCGGAAAGTTGGATCCTCAAGAAACCTGCGCCGCATGTCCACAAAATGCTGAACGCGCGTATAACGATTCTGCCGGAAATATTGGTACGTACCGGTAACAAACGTGATGAGCGCAATCGCCCCGGCTAGGATGATAGACAAATCCTTGATGAATGCGATCACAACCAAGATTGTACCGACGCTGTTACCGGTCGCTATTTCCTAGCACGTGCCGATAGGAGTAAGCCCTCGATTCCTTTTGAGCAACGCGCAAAACCGTTCTTGAATCTTCGGTGCAGACGCGTGCAGCTCGGCTAACATGCCTTCCAGCGCGGGCGAATGATGCCGTTTTCGGTGGACAACCGTAAGCGGCAGGTCGGGGCGACCGTTGTTCAACGTCAAGAACTCAACCCCATCGATACGAAGGAACTGGACACACGCCGGAACAATCGAGTATCCGATCCCAGCAGCAACCAGAGTGAGAACGGAATACATCACCGGACTCTCACCTACCACGTTCAAGGTCATCTCTTCTTCCTCGGCGAGCGAGTGCATCCGCGCGACCAACTCGGGCCCCTGGTTTCGTGCGAACATGACGAACGGCGCGGTTCGATAATCGCGCAGAGAAACCGATCTTGCGCCGACATTTGGGTCGCTTTCCGGGACCGCCAACACCAGTTCATCGTGGTAGAGCACCCACTCTTCGTAGTCGTCTCGATACCGGGCAGGCATCGGACGGTTGAATCCCAAATCCAGTTCTCCCCGATCGAAAGCCTCCCACTGTTGAGTCGGTGTCATCTCGGTTAAGCTCACCGCGATGCCGGGATAGTTCTGCCTGTAGCGTTGAAGCAGATCGGGCAGCAGTGGACCCGCAGCCGATCCAAGAAAACCAATGGAGAGGTTGCCAATCTCCCCACGATCTGCTCTCCGGGTGCGATCCGAAGCCTCGGCGGCAAGGAGTCTCAATCGCTGCGCATAGCCGAGCAAAACCTGTCCTGCGGCAGTGAGGGCGACGCCTCCTTTTCCCCGAGTAAACACTTTCACCGCAAGCGTCTGCTCTAAAGCCGCTATCTGCTGAGAGACCGCAGGTTGTGCAATGTTGAGCTCCTCCGCAGCCTTGGTGAAGTTGCGATGCCTCGCCACACATTCGAAAGTCGCCAGTTGCCGCAAATCCATTCCATAAGGATATCTTATGAAATGAATACATTTAATCTATTTGATTTCTTGAAATCCTGTACCTATCCTTTTCTCAGGCGCAAAACAAAGCGCAAAGGAAAGAAACCATGACCACCCAAACCCTTATCAACCTCGCCCCCGTGACACTCGAAACCGCTCCGGCAGGTTCCAAGCCCGCACTCGAGAACATCCAACGAGGGTTTGGCTTTATTCCGAACCTTATGGCGACCTTCGCCAATAGCCCCGAGGTTCTCAATGGCTATCTTGCACTTGCCGACCAATGGGGTCGAACCCACTTCACCGCCGCTGAGCGGGACATCGTCCTGCTTGCAGTGAGCCTTGAGAACGAATGCCACTACTGCGCTTCTGCACACGCAACCATCTTGAAAGGCATGCTGAAGGTTCCTGCTGAAACCGTCGAAGCGATCATTCACAACCAAAGCACGGGTGATGAGAAGATCGACGCGTTGGTGGAAGTGACAAGGGACATCGTAGGGTCTCGCGGCAAACCTCAAACCTCGACGATCGCGCGATTTCTGGAAGCGGGCTACTCGCAGACGCAACTCACCGACCTTCTTCTTGGAGTAGGTCTTAAGACCATTTCCAACTACTTCGACCACATTGTCGGAGTGGAGCTCGACCCGGTATTCCAAGGCGCTCTCAGCTAAGCGCTTTCCCAGCTCCGTTCAGTAGAAAAGGGGTTGCTCTCCATCTCGGAAAGCAACCCCTTTTTTGGCAGCAATAAGTTAGTTACGGGCGGCTTGTCGGATGGTGATCAACTCTTTCATCACGCCACTCAGATCAGCCGCCTTGTTCACTCCGCCGAATGCGTCGTGTAGAGCCAGGTACAGGGCATAGAGTCGCTCGTAGACGGCAACGTTCTCCGGGATGGGGTGATACACGACGTCCTTCGTGCCCGTCATCTTCGCCTGTGCCGCCGAGATGTCTTCCACCGCGCCCGCCGCAACCGCACCAAAGATCGCCGCGCCAAGGGCCGGGGTTTGAGCAGAACGGCTGATACGCATGGGTCGGTTACAGACATCGGCGTAAATCTGCATGACCATCGGGTTCTTCTCAGCGATGCCTCCGCAGTTAACGACCTCATCGATCATCACACCGTACTCTTCGATGCGCTTAATGATCGTGAGCGCGCCGTAGGCGGTCGCCTCCACAAGGGCCCGAAACACTTCTGGGGCAGAAGTGTGCAGGGTCTGACC
>CAZAVC010000225.1:0-4468 GCA_964488265.1 uncultured Fimbriimonas sp. | reverse complement strand
CCCATGAAGCATCCTAAGTTTTCGCGCGCATTTGAAGTAGTTGGAAAATTCCCAGAAGAGTTGCAAAGCCTAAAGAAGCTGGCTTTCAACTTCTGGTGGACCTGGAATCACGAACCCCGTGAACTGTTCCGCAATATGGACAAAGACCTGTGGGACGAGTGTGAACACAACCCGGTTCTGTTCCTCAATCGACTCTCTCAGGACAAACTTGCTCGACTCGCTTCGGACGTTTCTTTTGTCGCGAGGCTTAGCGGCTGCTCCGAACAACTCGACCAGTATCTCAGCGCGGAGACCTGGTTTGATCGAGCCTATCCAGGAATGCGGGAGCACACGCAGGTTGCTTATTTCTGCTTTGAGTTCGGCATCACGGAGGGTCTGCCCATCTACTCGGGAGGTCTCGGTGTACTCGCCGGAGATCACCTCAAGGCGGCAAGCGACCTTGGAATTCCGCTGGTAGGTCTTGGCCTCCTTTACAACCGCGGTTACTTCCGCCAGCGGCTCAGCCACGATGGATGGCAGCAAGAGCACTACCCCCAGTACGACTTCTACCAAATGCCGCTTACGCTCATGCGTAAAGACGATGGTTCTCCGATTCGAATCGAGGTTCCGTTCCCAGATCGCACCGTCAGCTGCCAAGTTTGGAAAGCTGATGTTGGTCGAATCCCGCTTTATCTCCTCGACAGCAACGTCCTAGAGAACGCTCCGAACGATCAAGGGATCACCGACTCGCTTTACTCCGGAGACGAGGAGATGCGAATTCGCCAAGAGATCATCTTGGGAATTGGCGGGTTGAAGGCTCTTGAGGCGCTTGGCATCAAGCCAACCGTTTGCCACATGAACGAGGGCCATGCCGCGTTCTTGTCGATCGAACGGATTCGGCAGTTCATGAAGGAGCGCGGAACCGATTTCCGCACTGCTCGCCAAGCAACTGTCGGCGCAAACGTTTTCACGACACACACGCCTGTTCCCGCCGGCTTTGACATGTTCCACCCAAGCCTTTTGGAGCGGTACATGACGACCTATGCGAACGAGGTCGGGCTCGATTTCCAATCCTTCCTGAAGCTGGGGCGAACCAATCCCGAGAACCCTGCCGAGTCTTTCAACATGGCGATTCTCGCGATGGAGAATTCAAACCACGTCAACGGCGTGGCACAGCTTCATGGCGCGGTTTCTCGCGGAATGTTTGCGGGACGTTGGCCGGACTATCCCGAAGATGAGGTGCCCATCGGAGCGGTCACGAACGGTATTCACACCTCAACATGGGTGAGCCGCCGAATGGCGAACCTCTTTGATGAGTATCTCGGCACCGGCTGGAGAAGGAACCCTTCCGACCCTGCTAACTGGGAGCAAGTCGACTCGATTCCAGACGAGGAACTCTGGGCGGAGATCGAGAATCTTCGAGGGGAACTCGTTCGATTCGCACGGCGCAAGCTGAGCAAGGACCTCGAGCGGCGAAGCTTTGCCAAGCCTGATTCGAGTTTTGTCAGCAACATCCTCGATCCTCGCGTGCTCACCATCGGATTCGCTCGAAGGTTTGCCACGTACAAGCGGGGTTCGTTGATGCTTTCTGACCGAGAGCGCCTGAAGCAACTTCTCTTCCATCCAGAGCGACCGATTCAAATCGTGATTGCAGGAAAATCGCACCCCCGAGACGAAGCGGGCAAGAAGATCATTCAGGATCTCGTGAACTTCATCAATAACGAAGGGGCTCGGAATCGCATGGTCTTCCTGGAAGACTACGACATGCAGGTCGCTCGGCGATTGGTTCAGGGAGTCGACCTCTGGCTGAACAACCCTCGAAGGCCCTACGAGGCATCGGGAACGAGTGGAATGAAGGTCGTTCCGAACGGCGGCTTGAACTGTTCCATTCTCGATGGCTGGTGGGACGAAGCCTACAAGCCAGGCTTGGGCTGGGCGATCGGCGATCGATCCACCATCGACGACTACGGTCATCAGGACTGGCTGGACTCGCGAAGCCTGTATCACCTGATCGAGCATGAGATCAGCCCTGTCTTCTATCACCGCGTTGATAAGGGGATACCAGTTGGCTGGGTGCAAATGATCAAGCGGTCGCTGAAAGAGCACGCACCTTTCTTCTCAACCGCACGCATGGTTCAGGACTACACGGATCGCTATTACGTCCCGGCCGCGTTCAACTTCAAGCGGATGACGGAGAACGGACTCGAGGCCACTAAGAGTGCGCTCGGCTGGCGACAACGGATCAAGGCCAACTGGCCAAAGGTACAAGTTGTCTCAGTCAAAGACAACGTCAGCAACTCCAACACGGTTGGTTCGTCCTTCCGCGTAGAGGCGGTTGTCGAACTTGCAGACTTAAGACCGGAAGACGTACGTGTACAGGTTGTGAGCGGAAAAGTTGGTCCCAATCGTGAACTCGTCCAGACGGCCGGACTCGATTGTGAACTCGCTGATTCTGAAGGCACGAAGCATCGTTTCCACTGCAATGTGGTTTGCGATCGACTGGGGCACCAGGGCTACACGGTTCGCGTCGTTCCCAAGCACTCTGACGTGGGGGTTCCGAGCGAACTCAATCTGGTACGTTGGCAAAGTTAGGGAAACGAGCCAACTCTAAACTAGGTTAGACTCTTAGGGAGCCGGACATGGTCCGGCTCCATTTTTGTTCATCGGAAGGTTTGGAAACCCATGGAAGGCATTCTCCGACGACTCACTGCTTTACTCATCACTATCCTTGCCTTTGCTGTTTCAGAAGGGGCGGTTGTTGTGAGCGAGGGGACCACCGTTTTTGTGAACGGTGCCAAGGTCATTTGCTTTACTCAACCAAGAGGGAGTCTCCTTCCAAACGAACTGGTCGTGATCACCGCGAACCGACTGCAAACCGATGGTTTGGCCGGACTCAAAATAGTGCCCGGCAAACCCGATTTCCAGATCGTGAATCGGAAAGGTACTCTCGCCGTAGCGACAGTAGAAGAGGCCAAAGCCCAAGGAACCACTCCTGCGGACCTTGCTCGAGAGTGGGTGAAGGCACTAAGAGAAGCCTTCCGCACTCCCGCCCTTAAGGTGCCCGATTCTCTACCATTGGTCGCCATTGGGAAATCGACCTCCGTCTCAATCAAAGGCCCACTTGCTTCAGGGGCAACCGTAACCGCAGCCGACCCCGATGTCCTCTCGGTGAGCCGAACTTCATGGGGAGTCTTGATCTCTGGATTGCGACCGGGCGAAACAACCCTCAAAGTGATCGCCACCGGCTACACAAAGAAGTTGAGAGTCTCTGTACGACCCCTAGCCGCAAAGATTCCGGAGACGCTGATAGCAAAGGTAACCGGAAAGCCCGCACAACCGGGAACCATCAGAACAGCCATCGATCGGGCTCTAAAGGAGTCGCTTGAAAGGGTGCCGGAATCGAAGCTGAAATTTGAGATTGGATACATTCCGGCAGTGGTCCCGGGCGGTTCCGCGCAAGTGAAGGTGAAGGTCGACGTCCGAGCCACCGGTACCGTTCCTGTTTCTGAAACAGTGCGGGTGACCGTACAGAACATCGGCTTGGAAACGCGGGCCGATGATGAACTGTGGTACTCGAACAACCCCGAGCGAGTGAAGTCGTTTGGGCCCCTCTTCGCGGCGATCCTTGAACCAAAGAAATCCGCCCGTTTGCTCTATCACCACCTCAACGATTCCGGTGCGCCATTGATCCTCCGGACCAGTGCGATCAACAATTCCGACGAACCTGTCACCGTCCACCTGATTCCGGGAGATGCCCCACCCCTTGGGGACCCCGTTCAGGCCGGCTTTCGGGCAGGCGAGCAGTTTCTGCGAGGGATTGCCTATGAGAGTGGCCAAGTTGTCACCATTCCCGCACGATCGACCCTGCCGATCTCTTTTCGCCGTCTGAAGCCAGGACAGACCGGGAGCGGTCTTTGCTCGATTCGACATCTTGAAGGAGCTCAACCTCTCTTGTTCAGAACCGATGCCTTTCCCCCTTTCGAAGTCGAGCCTCGATGGTTGCCCGCTTTGACAAGCAATACCCCTTGGCACGAAGTTGGCACGCCCGAGATTCGTCCTTGGGACCGTGGGCAGTACACCCTTTCGAAAGAGATCTTCCCGAACCCGATCCGGACCGAAAACATTTCTTACCGGGTGGGTGCGCGGTGGTCGGTTGTTCGAGTGGGTCAGAAGGCCATTGGCAATGTGGCCGAAGGGTCCAAACTCGATGGCAACTTCGGAGTGAGCTACCTGGTTAATGTGACGCTCGAAAACCCGTTGGAGACTGCCGCCAAGGTTGAGATCGTGTATGAGGCTAGCGCGGGTTACAGTGCGGGCGTCTTTCTTGTCGACCGCAAGCCCGTCTCATACGACCGTATCAAGGCAAAAGAAGAAAAGCGCCTCACAGTTTTCACTCTGCGACCAAACGAGAAACGTGAGGTTCGAATCGACACTCTTCCGCTAAGTGGAAGCAGCTATCCTGCCACCCTCACGATTCGCCCGGCTCAAC
>CAZAVC010000224.1:0-4500 GCA_964488265.1 uncultured Fimbriimonas sp. | reverse complement strand
GGGCGGAATTCGCCGTGATTCCAGACAATGGCGGCGATCAGGTTTTGGCCGGGGACCAGATAGGGCGCGAGGTCATAGGTTTCAAAGCGCCAGTTTCGGAGGTCGCCATGAGCCGGACCGAAGCCGACAAATCGACCGTTAACATAAAGCTTGTAGCCGTTGTCCGCTGAGAGGTGGACGGGAAGGTGATTGGGGACGGATTCGAGATCAAAATGTCGCCGGAAGATCGCAACCGAGTACCCAAACGGATCCACGCCTTCGACGGATATCCATTTTGCGGGCCATTCTCGCCCAATTAGTCTTCCCGCTACCTCACCCATTTGCTTCGCGCTGAATTACAAGTATAAGTATTGGCTACTGAACTTGTACGTTCTACGAGATTTTCTAAAAGAGAGACGCCTGGATTTCGCGCTGCGATTCTGCCACCGCCGACTGCGGCACCAGCGATTCGTCTGCGTCGATATGGACCACAGCAACACCCAAGTCTTCTAGCGCCGTTCCAATAAGGCGAGATCGGTGGCAACCGTGGGGACGCTTGCACCCGCACATGAGACAAATCACCCGATTCGGATGGTCAAGCGCCTTCAGAAGCACCGATAGCCCTTTCCGGAAATCCGGGTCGTAGAAAAGCGGATGAATGTCCACTGCCTCGGGGTCTTTGCAGAGAACCGGACTGTTTCGGACTCCCCCGAGGGTGTCACCCATGTAGACGTATTTCAGCCCCGTTGGCGGAACGATTCGTTCGAGTCGCTCTTTGCGAAAGTCTTCCCAATAAGAACTCTTGGGGACACTTCGAACATCGACGAGGTGGGTCACGCCAAAACGGCGCATGAGTCCGACGAAGCCGTCGAACCCACGATTCCCATATCCTGCCGTGTAAACCTGCTTCCCGGTAGATTGCTCCACAGTCGTGATCTTACAGACGGTCGAAGCTGCACCCGAGATGCAGCCGATTACTTGATTCCGCTCATGACGATGCCCTTCACGAAGTACCGTTGACCCGCGATGAACATCACCAAGAGAGGGATCATGACCAACACCGAACCCGCCATCAGGAGTTCCCACTGTTCCGCTCGCAAGGAACGGTAGGTGTTGAGACCCAACTCAAGCGTTTGCTTTTCGGCCGAGTTCAAGAATACGAGCGGACCTTCGAAGTCCTTCCACGTGTAGATGAAACTCAGAATTCCGACCGTGGCGAGAGCGGCACCACTGTTGGGCATGATGATTTTCCAGAAAATGATCCGGTGGTTAGCACCGTCCAAAATCGCGGCTTCATCAAGATCACGCGGGATGCTTCGGAAGAACTGTCGGAGCAAGAAGATGTTCCAAGCGCTTCCCAAGAAAGCAGGAATGATGAAAGGATAGAACGTATCCACCCAACCCAGCTTCGTATACAGCACAAAGGTTGGAACCCGGGTAACCGCTGCGGGCAGCATCATCGTGCTTAGGAGCAGGACAAACAGGCGATCTCGACCTCGGAAGTCCACTCTCGCAAAACCGTAGGCGACCATCGAAGAGCTGACGATGACACCTATGGTGGAGAGAGTCGCGATGAGGACAGTGTTCTTGGCGAACGCAAAGAAAGGTGCGTTAGGGTTGGTAAGAACGATGTTGAAGTTGTTCCATTGAGCAACCTTTGGCAGCGCCCAAACGGAAGACGCCGAGACCTCCGCGGGTGTCTTGAGGGCCATCACCATCATGATGTAGAGCGGGAGCATGAAGAGCACCGCTCCGATCATCAGCGTCGCCCACATGAAGAATCGAGCGGCCGCCGCGCCTACCGCCGCCTGCCTCGCTGCACGCTTGTACTTCTCTTCATCAGAGAGGATGGGCTTGATCGGCCCGGTTGTCCCAAGGGGAGTGGTTTCAGGCATTAGCGAGAGTCTCCTTCGTAGTAGACGAATCGTTGCATGGCGAACTGGAAGGCGGTGAAGATGAGGATGATCACGAAGAGCACCCATCCTAGCGCTGAGGCATAGCCCATCCGAACGTTCGCAAAAGCGTTGTTGTAAAGGTGCAGGGCATAGAACATGGTCGATCCATTCGGTCCGCCCTGGGTCATGATGAACGCTTGGGTGAACGATTGGAATGTTCCAATGAAGCCGGTGACGGCAGTAAAGAAGATCGTCGGGGTCAACATCGGCCAAGTGATGTTGCGGAACTTCTTCCAGTTATTCGCCCCGTCCAAGGTCGCTGCTTCGTAATAGAACTGCGGGATGCCTTGCAGACCCGCAAGGAAGATCACCGTCCCGGAACCTAGTCCCCAGAGCGACATGATGACTAAAGCGGGCAGGGCGGTTTGCTCGTTATTGAGCCAGTCCACCATGTTGCCCGGCTTCTCGAAGGTCTTCGTGAGCCACAGACCGATCGGCCAACTCTCATTTGGACCGTAAAGCAAGTTGTTGAGGAGGCCGTTCTCTTTGCTGAAGATCCGTCGCCAAATCAGAGCTCCAGCAACTGCCGAGGCGATCGACGGCACGTAGTAGATCGCTCGGAAGACGGTGACGCCCTTAACCTTCTGGTTCAAAAGCATTGCTAAGAGCATCGATCCCACGATTCCGAGCGGGACAGCCCAGAACGTATACGTGAAGGTGACCTGCAGGGACTTCCAGAAGAACGGATCTTGTGTTCCCGCTTCCACAAAGTTTTGAACTCCGCGGAACTTAGCAGGGCGGATCGCATCCCAGTCCGCAAATGCCATGAGCAGGGAAAGAATCATTGGGCCGGTGGCGAACACCACTGCACCGATGATCCAAGGCAGAATGAATAGGTAGCCCGCTCGGTTGTCTCCGGCCTCCATGCGGGTCAGCTTTCGCCCAAATTCTGGTTTGTAGACCCAGAAGAGAATGGTGGAGATGATTCCTAACGCAACAACTGCACCGATCCCCCAGTTAAACGGAGAGAGCTTCTGCTCTTTGCGAAGCGTATCGAGACGGTCCTGAGCGAGTTTCTTGTTCTCGGTAAGAACCTCTTTCGCGGTCTTCTTCCCTTGCCAAACCAACTCTAGACCCTTGATCGCCAGGTTGTTGATTTCTGGATAGAGTTCCGAAGTCGGAGCGAACCGAACGTAAGGAACCGCCTCGTGGGTAGCGAGTCGGTTGGCTGGATAGCGCTCAACAAGCGGGGTCTCGGGGCCAGGGCACCAGACTCCTGGTCGCGTCGCCAGTTCCTTGATAGCGGGCTGTGCGATGCCTGCCTTCGCCATCTCGGTCATGGCGAACTCGCCACTCATGAACTGGGTCAGCATCCATGCTTCTTCCGGATGCTTGGTGGAAGACATGATTCCGTAGCCGGAACCACCCGTAACCGTTTGTGATACTCGCTTGCCCCCTTGCGAAGCGGGTCCGTAGGCAGGCGCAAGGCAGATATCCCATTCAAAGAAGTCCGGCGAACCGGGCTTCAACATCTTTCGCATGTTTGGGACTTCCCAAATACCGTTCTGATACATGGCAGCCCGCTGTTGGACGAACAACTGTTGTCCGGTCGCCATGAGCGAGGTCGTCAGTTCCGAAACACTCGGTTGGTACTTGAACTTGTTCATCAAGTCCGAAGCAAACTGGTAACCGCGAATGTAGTTCGGGTCGTCGATAAGAACCTTAGTTGGATCTTCAGGGTTGTCGACTGGATAAGCCCCTGTCGAGAACGCCACCTGGTTGGCCCAGATTTCAGGCCAACCGCTCGAATAAGCCCACCGCGTGACCTTGCCATCTTTGTTTTTCTTGGTGAGCTGCCGAAGCACCCAAAGGAAGTCTTTCTCCTTCAGTTCGGGCCGCTCTTGAAAGTCCCATGTCCAGGTTCCATCTGGATAAGGAATGCCAGCTTCGTCAAACGCCTTCTTGTTGTAGTAGATGATGCCGACAGGGGCGATGTCGCGCGGCAGAACGAAACAAACCCCTTGGTAAGAATGGGAGTCGACGATCTCTTTGTAATAGTCGTTGATGTCGAAACCTGGGGTCTTCTCCCAAAGCGGATTGAGCGGCATCAAGGCTCCGCGCTTCGCAAGACGTTGGAAGTTGCCGTCCATCATCACGACGTCGGGGGCGATACCCGCCGCGTAGGTGATGAGCATCTTTTGGTGATACAGGTTGTAGTCCGGATAGTTCTCCAGCTTCACCTTAATGCCGGGGTTGCGACGCTCAAACTCCGGAACGATGCGATCACGAATGATGCGAAGTGCCTCGTCTCCATCCCAGACGCTTAATCGTAATCGCACCTCTGCTGGAGCCAAGGAAGCGAACAGTGCCGCCCCAGCGATTACGATCGCCTTCAAGAGACCTTTCATCCGATTGCCACGTCCATCATCGCCATCATCGCCGCCTAGGGGCATTTAGTTTATGTTAGCAAACGTTATATCGCAACACAAAAAGGGCGCGAAACGAATCGTTCGTCAACTTCAACGAACCGCTGGGCGCGCTGATTGCTGTTCAATTTTGCACCTTTGTAGTCTAGACAGGATGCGAGAAATACAGATGCCCACAAAAAAACGGGCAAGAATGGTCG
>CAZAVC010000223.1:0-4507 GCA_964488265.1 uncultured Fimbriimonas sp. | reverse complement strand
CGACGCCTGGATCTCGATTCTCTACGTGCAGGCGATGGTGAGGAAGCGTGTCAACCGCGAACTTGAAGCCGCCGGCCTGATCACCCTTGAGGTTTATTATCTACTCCTGACGCTCGAGGAGGGTCCCAGCGAGGGCTTGGATATGACTTCCCTTGCCGAGCAGATGTTGCTGACTCAGAGTGGAATATCGCGGATGGTGGATCGCCTTTCGGAAAAGAATTTCGTGGAGGTCAAGCGATCGCCACTCAATCACCGCTATAAGTTGGTGACCCTAACAGAAGACGGTCGCAAGGAGCGAATGGACGCTTGGGAGATCTACCGGCGGATACTTGCCGAAACCTTGGGACAATCCGTTTCCGGAGAGGGCGCCCAGGCGATCTCCGAAGCGCTATCGCCGCTTCTGGCCGGTAAGCGAATGATCGGCTTTTCCGAGAAGTCTCCCCTGGGTGGGTAAGGACTCCCCGGGGAGCCGACGCAGGTCGTCACGGGATCACTCTCCCCAGAGAATTGGTCAGCTGCCGAGGTCTTTTGCGCCTTGATTCTACGGTTCAGTCGGACCGTTACGAGGACGCAAAGAAGGGGGCATTCCTCCCCTCCGATCTCCCTCCGGGAACATCATAGAAATGGAGCGCAGCAGGCACGGGCGTGGATTCTGGCACACCAACCGCCCGATCGAACTCCATTTTCGTTGGGAAGGTTCTGAGTCCCAAGACGGTGAATACGCTTCTCGGCAAGAAAGTGTCGACAGTGGTCCAAGTCTTTGAGAAGGTCCAATGGCTGGAGACAACGAAGCGCTCCTATTACGTCCCAGGGCTCGGGAAGGTTAGAGAGGAACTACTGGATGCGAAAGGCAATCTGATGCAGAAGCTGGAGCTCAAGAAGTTCACGAAGGACGCGCCTAGGAACTGATTCTGCCGTCCGTGATCGATACGGGGGGCTAGGGCGCTCGACTCTCGGTATCTCCGCCCGTAGCCTGGTGTAGATACGAATCCCTTCCAACTAAGTCCCAGACGGGACTTAGTTGTCGATTCAACCATGGACGCGATCTGTGCAAACAATCGAAATGCTAGCCACCTGCTGCCAACGCGGAGGTTCTGGTGGGGTCGCTCTTTCACCATCCTGCACCCACCCGTGCTTGGCCGCAATGTCTTCCTTCGAGAAAATGCGGCGCTTCGAAGACTCATCTCGCTGAGGATGTAGCAGTCCTCATCATTCATAGAAGCGAATCGGATCGATCGCCCGGTTGCTGCTTCTGTTTTCCGAAGGATCTCGAGAAAGTTAACACGGTCACGATGAGAACCAGCATCACCGATCCAAAGACAACACCCCACGCCCATACGGGTCGATCCTCAACAGAGGCTTTATATAGCGAAAAGTAGGCTATGCCGATGCAAACGGTCGTGGCGATACTGGCCTTTCTCAGTTCCGACCAATCGACGACCTCTCGCGGCTTGCCGGAGGGATCCCTAAAGGCGTCTTTGATCCAACTGTAAGAAACCCGAAGAAAATTATCCGCCTTTTTCCCATAGAACCCAACCAACGCAAGGGGCCAACCATAGGCAAAGGCATAAAGATAGGGAATGTCGCTTCCAGGCAGTTGGTTGAACGCCCAGCACCAAAAGAGGACATACACCGTGTGCACGGAAGCGGTTGCTCCAAGAGCCTGAATTAGTAGAGCGAGAGGAACCCCTCCTTCAAAAGGCGGTAAAAACCTAGAGTGATGGGCGGTGATTTCTCCCGACGACGTCGAACCGACCACTTCACCCTCTCGTTTATTGCGTCTACAGGCCTTGATCAATTCATAAACGATTACTCCACTCGCCGCTCCGAGCAGTACGCTCGGATAATCTCGACTCCCTTTGAAATCAAGTTTGAAAGCTACCGCGCCGAACTCCAGAACACGAAAACATACGAAAAGGTAAGGAAGATCCCGGAGAATCTCGTACAACCTTTCCCTCCAATCAAAAGGCTCACGTGGAACTGGACTGTTCTCGGCAGGTGGGTTTCCGGCGTCCTGAGTCGTTTCCATGCCGACCTCCGGCATAGATACTCTACACGGATTCTCAGTACTGTCAGCACCTTTAGCAAGACAAAAGCATCTTTCCTGAAGGTGCGACAAACTGACAAACTGGAGAAACAAAAAAGCCGCCTCACAGGGCGACTTCGAAAAAAGGTGGCTGCCGCAATAGGACTCGAACCTATGACCCGCTGATTAACAGTCAGCTGCTCTACCGACTGAGCTATGCGGCACCGTCGGACTCAGATAATACCTTCGGCACTCGCCGAGGTCAACCTTAGGGGTGAGAAAATGCTTCTCACCCCAATTTCGGCCAAAGACCCAATAAAGGGCGACTACTTAACCGGCCACTTCTGAACGCGAATGGTCTTGATCTCCATTCGCTTCACGGGCATGTCGTTGGTATCGGTGGGCTCAGCAACAATCGCATCGGCGACCTCTTGACCCTTCACCACCTGACCAAACGCGGTGTACTCGCCATCCAGGCTCGGATACTCGTTCACCATGATGAAGAACTGGCAACCCGCCGAATTGGGGTCGCTGGAGCGCGCCATAGAGACCACACCGGGCACGTGCTTGATGTCGTTGAATTCGGCATCGATGCTATATCCCGGATCGCCCGTACCCGGCATTCCCTTCGCACCCGGCTTGCTGTTCGGGCATCCGCCTTGGATCATGAAGCCCGGGATCACTCGGTGGAACGCGGTGGTGTCGTAAAACTTCTTGCCTGCCAGCTTCTTAAAGTTCTCCACCGTCTTAGGAGCCTTATCGGCTCGGAACTTGAAGATGATGCGACCCTTGGTGGTCTCCAAAACCGCAACCTCTTCGCCGTCCTTAGGAGGCTCGACCTTCTGCGCTGCAGAAGCGAGTTCGGGTGCCGGGGCAGAAGGCGAAGTGTTCGTCTCGGGCGTGTTCGTTTCCGGCGTGTTGGTCGCCGATTTGGAATCGTAGACATCCGCAATTTCGGAACTGTCGGATCCCGAAGACACCGACGTCGTAACGACCTTCTGGCAGCCGATCATCACGAAGCCCAAGGCAAGGGCAGAAAGCGCCAAAGTTGATTTTCCAAAGTTCATAGCCATATCTCCTTTATCTCGCTGGATCTACGAATCGTTACGCCTCTAGCGGCCAAGTGGTAATGGTCACGCTCTCGATGTTCGCCGGGTTGCTGCTCAGCGGGCGATCGCCAGGCCCGCGCTGCAAGTTCACAATCGCGTCCGCCACTTCCAGACCCTCGATGACGTAGCCGAACGCGCTGTACTGACCATCCAAGCTCGGATACTTCTTCACCATGATGAAGAACTGCGATCCGGCAGAGTTCGGGCTGGCGGATCGAGCCATGGAAAGAATGCCGCGATCGTGAGGCGTGTCGTTGAACTCCGCGTTGATGCTGTAGCCCGGTCCGCCGGTTCCTGGCACGCCATACGCGCCCTCGCGAGTGTTGGGGCAGCCGCCCTGAATCATGAAGCCGGGGATGACTCGGTGGAACTGGAGCCCGTTGTAGAAGCCCTCGTTGCTCAGCTTCTTGAAGTTCTCCACGTGGCCCGGGGCCTTATCGGGCAGGAACCCAAGAACAATTCGACCGTGGTTGGTTTGCATCACGGCGACTTCGTCGCCAGGTTGGGGCTGAAACATACCTTTCTAGTTTGGCAGGTTCTGCCCCTTCCCTTCTTCCCTTCCCCATCCTTCCCGGCGGGAAGCTATTGGAAAAGCACCAGATCCAGGCCAACCTGGAATCCTTTGAGTCCGTGAATAGACTTCACCGCCAGCAAGATGCCCGCCTCAAAAGACCGCCTATCGAACGAGTCGTGCCGAATGGTTAAGCCCTCTCCAACGCCGCCAAAAACCACTTCTTGGTGCGCCAAAAATCCGGGGAGTCGTACTGAATGTACGGGAACGTCATCCACCACGCCGCCTCTAGCGCCCTCCGCCTTTAGCGTCGCCGTCGGTGGAACGGTCCGCGAGCCGTTGCGAGCCTTTGCAATGCGCTGAGCCGTCACCATCGCCGTTCCGCTAGGAGCGTCGAGCTTGCGCTCATGATGTGTCTCAATAATCTCCGCATCTGGCAGCCATTCGGCGGCCATCTCCGCAAAGCGCATCATTAGCACCGCGCCAATCGCAAAGTTAGGCACCGACCAAACGGGCACGGAATCGGAACTGAGCTTAGCCAAGGTCTCGAACGGAACCCCCGTGGATCCCACCACCACCGGAATTCCGCGCTCTGTAGCCAGGGCAACGTGCCCAGCCGCCGATGCCGCGCTGGTGAGTTCTAGCAGCACGTCTGGCTTGGTGGCATCCAATCCTGCCGCGAGATCGGTGGTGATCTCCACTCCAAGAATGGTTTCCTCTCGCCTACCCACCGCCAAAACAAGTTCTACAGAGGGGTCGGCAGTCAGGCAGCGCAAAGCGGTTTGCCCCATCTTGCCCGCTGCTCCAACAACAGCTACTTTCAAAGGTGTTTTCATGCCGCTTTCTGCCATAGGTCGTAAT
>CAZAVC010000222.1:0-4518 GCA_964488265.1 uncultured Fimbriimonas sp. | reverse complement strand
CGCCGAACGCGCGGGCCAGTTCAAGACTCTCCTTACGGCGGTTAAGGCTGCCGGACTCACTTCCGTGCTGAAAGGAAATGGACCTTTCACCGTTTTTGCCCCAACCGATGAGGCTTTTGCCAAGCTTGGGCACACCGTTCAAGACCTTCTGAAGCCCGAAAATCGAGATACGCTGAAGGCGATTCTCACCTACCACGTTCTGCCTAGTGAAGTTCTCGCTGCCCGAGTCGGTCGATTGAAGGATGGCACGAAGGTGAAAACCGTCAACGGAGCTACGGTTACGATTCGGAACCGTGGTCAGCTGAAGGTCAACAATTCAAACATTCTGAAGACCGATGTTCTTGCCGATAACGGCGTGATCCACGTCATCGATGCCGTTTTGCTCCCTCCGAAAAAGGACCATTCCGAAGAGGCTCAGTCCTCTCGCTGTGACGGCTAAAGCTGTAAAGGTAGCCCTACCGACCAGGTAGGGTTACGCGTTACTGATTCGTTATTTCGCGCAGGAGAGGTTTGAGCAGATTCTGCTGTTTTTGTGTTGCAAAGCCGTAGCACTCTTGGAAAAGTTCAGTGGCTTGTCTTCGATTGCCCGCAAGCAATCCAATCCATGAACCAACCAAGTAAGCCTCGGCTCGATCCTGAAGAATAGCGCTCGCGTCAGAGCATAGCGTGAGAGCTGTTTTGTAGTACCCCTTCTGTGCTAATACAATAGCCGTGTCTATATTTTCGTAGTAGATTCGGTATTGAGTGCCTTCTGTGGTCGCCGCGAGTTTGGCAAGTCCCTCTTGAATCGCCCTCAACTCGCCCGCTTTCTTCGCGATGGGAGTATTTGGCGCAACCTCTACTACGCGAGTGAACAGCTTGGATGCGTACGTGAAGTTCTGAGCCGAAGCTTGAAGAAGGGCGGCATTGAACAGAGCTCCGGCGGGAGGGCTCGCAACACCGGCGACTGCGGGACCGGGAATCGCCAAGAACGCCTTAGTTGCTCCTGCAAGGTCCCCTGATTGGAAGTATAGGTCTAGGGCTTTATCGAAGGCAGGGGAGTTTTTCTTTCCCGCGACTTCCTGTTCAAAAGGCAGGAACCCGGAATATGGGTTTGCCGCCGCGAGTTTCGGTTTCGCGGCTCCGTACCATGTGGGGTCGCTCGACTTATGAACTTTTATCCACAGGAACGGGTTGACCCGAAAATTGTAGTTGGGGACGTTGCGCGGGCGATCAAAGTCGAACTGCGGAAATAGTTCGGCAACCCGGGTAGATAGGGTTGTCATTTCCGGCGGTTTCCCTTTTCCGTACGGGTCAAAGGTAAAGAACGGATCCTGAACCCAATTGTACAACTGCAGAAACACTGATCCCTTCGACATGGTCTTGGTGATCGCTGCCAGGCTGATTCCGGGCGGTTGCGGTCCGGAAGGTTCTGGCATCGGGGGCAGCGCGGGTTCGAGAGGTTTTGGTGGAGAGGGTGGGGTGGTGTTGGTATTTGAACCCGCGTCTCCACCGGTGTTGACCGTCGTTCCAGAGTTTCCTTGGTTCGCGTTGTTGTCAACAACGGGAGGCTCGACCGGTTTGGGGGCGAACCGCTCATCCAA
Source organism: uncultured Fimbriimonas sp. (assembly GCA_964488265.1). GTDB lineage: Bacteria > Armatimonadota > Fimbriimonadia > Fimbriimonadales > Fimbriimonadaceae > Fimbriimonas. The sequence continues at coordinate 2,935 of CAZAVC010000222.1, read as the reverse complement.
CTGCTTGATCAGGGCGAGCCCGTCGGCGATAATCGCCTTTCGAAGCTTCTCGTTGTACGCTACCAAACCAGGATGTTCGGTGGTCCGCTTCACCCGTTCCTTCACGACCGGAAAGAGGGTTTCCGTGATCAAAGGCTTCAGGCGCTCAAGGGCGTTTGAGTTCAGCGTGATCGCACGGTTTTCGACTGGGAAGAGCTCGTCTTTCCCCTTTGCGATCGACAGCAGCAATCCGGCAATGAGATCGCCGATATCGCTCGCCTCCATTGGCACCTTGCTCCCAATTTTCATCGTGACGGATTCCGGTCCACGGTGCTCAGCCGTCCACTGGTCCCCAACGACGGTGATCGTCATTTCATGCTCGGATAGAACAACGCTGACCGAAGTGGATTGCCGAGCGTGCATTCCAACGGGATGGATTGGGAGAACAGGCAGGGGCGTTGTGCCTCCGAGGAGGGCCAGGTGCGCAATCAAGGCGATCATTAGAGTTGTCCTCCGGCTAGCTGCAAAATCTCTGGATCGGTTGACCCAAGGGCCTTTGCTTCGGCAGCCGCCTTTGCGGCATCCTTCGGTTTCTTGTTCGCCATCAGGGCCTTTGCCAGCCATTCATGGGCGAGTCCTTTTGGAAACAGTTTTTGTCCGTTGAGTTTGAATTCTTTGGAATCAATGGACCGTTCGAGCCAGCCAACGGCGTCTCCGGCTTTGTTCTGGGCTAGCAAGGCTCGACCCACAAAATACTGCGGGCGAGGGTCTTCTAAAAACGCATCTAATTTCTTGCCAAGCGTTTCCACAGATTTGAAGTCACCTTCCAGCAGCCCGGCTTCAAGTCCGAATGCGGCGAAGCTTGCGGCATTCACAAGATCGACGGAAGCGGTTTTCTTTTCAAAAACGTCGAGGGAGGCTTGGAAGATTTCCCAAGCAGAGGTCGGGACCTTTGCCATAAGGCATGCTTCTGCTACCTGGGCTCGATCCTTGAAAGAACGCTCCAGCAGATACGCTTGGCACTCACCAAACTCCTTAACGGCGTCAGACAACTTGCCTCGCTTGAGAGCCAGAAGGCCCTTGCGATACGAAAGGACCGGGCTTTTTCCCGCCGTTTCCGCAATTTGCAGTGCGACCGTGGCAACGTCAAGATCCTCCGATTGAAGAGCAACGGTCGCGGCGATGAGCGCCCGAGGTTGCTTGGAAAGACTCTGAGCCTTTGCCTTGAGCTCGTCGATTTTTTCGGTCTTTTCTTTGTTCGGTTTGCCTGCGGAGAGAGTGTCGATCTCTTTCTGGATCGCGCCGGTCTCTGGATGAGCGAGACTGGTTGAGGTGTAGAGCTTGGTGTATCGCTCAAGCACATCGGTCTCGGCGAGCAGCTCTCTTGCCCGAGCGGCTTCAGACGGTGGGTTGACCGTGGTGAGCCCTTTCAAGATGTCCCGCGCTTCTTGGAATCGCGACATGCTGATGAGCACGCTCGCTTGGTCGTTCAAGACCGCTGGGTCGGGCTTGCCGTATTTCGCCAAGTTGTCGATTTGCTTGAGCGCTTCGTCAAGCTGGCCGTTCTTCAAACGGGCACGAGCTTTCTCACGGAAACCGATCTCCAGTTCCATGTCGTCTAGGGCGAATCGTTGAATACGAAGGTTGAGAACAACATCGGCGGGCGCTCTCTCGATCGCGGCGTCTAGGAGCGCACGAGCTTGAGTGACGGCGGAGGCTTGAGCGCACACGGCACCGGCGACGGCGTAGGCCTCATATCGTTGACCATCGATTTCCATCGCTTTGGCGATCAGTCCGAACGCGTCTATGAGGTGCGAATAGGAGGCTAGGATTCTGGCTCGATAGACGCACGACAAATACTGTCGATTGCGACGCGCTTCCGGATTTTGATCGTTCTCTTCCAGACGCTGAACCATCGCCAGCTCTTCACGAGCGCGTGGCGCGTTGGGGTGGCTTCGCGCATATTCCGTGAAGGCAGTGAGCCACTTCTTAGCGTTCGACCAATCCTCGTCGAGCATGTACGCCACGCCAAGGTTGTACATGGCCGGGTAGTAGTTGGGATCCAACGCGAGGGCATCCTGCAAGTAGGCTCTCGCCTTGGCGAGGTCTCGATTTTCTCCAATGGCTCGGGCCGCGAACGAAACAAGCTTTTCAGGACCGGATAACTTGGTTTGGGCAGGAGCGCTCGCTGCGCCGATGACCAGCAACGCAAGGAGGGCGGCGTATCTCACTTGTCACCGCTCCTTGCAAAGCCCAGGACTCGCATGAGCCCAGAAACAAAGGTGTCGGCGCTTCCTGGCACCTGACCGTCCAAGATTCCCATTCCGAGGAGACAATCGGAACCGAACCACCGGAGTTCATTGAGGACGTCTAGGTTGGGCGACGCGATGAGCAGGGGGCTCTGTGAACCGGAGCCAAGGACTTCTTCAAACCAGCCAAGCCGAATAGAACGGTAACCGCCTAGTTTCTTGAGGTTGTCCTGCGATTCGTCTCCGGCAAAGAAGAAAAGCTGGAACATGCGCTCCTTCTGCATCGCTTTCAAACGGTCTTGCTCCGGACCGACCAGTTCCATAACCGCTTTGTACGAGTCTTTGAGAAGCGGGTTACGAGGCAAATTTGATTCGGATACCGGACGATTCGGGTTCTCGCCGCCCGAAGGAAGTGTGCCGATGAGCGGCACAATCGGAGCCGTCGGTGAGGTCATCTTGAGGAGATCTTCTCGGTTGCCCGTTACCACTACGACTTCGCCGATTTTGTTGCCCTGGGCATCTTGGAGTCGAATGGGAAGTGGGAATGGTCCCGCCAGGGTGAGAAGGCGGTCAACGACTTGGGCGAGTCTTGCTTCGCGGAGCTTGCGAATGTCGGCCTCTGCCTCCTTCTTCCAACTCTCTGCGTTGCCTTGCGCCAGACCTTGAGTTACCAAGAACCCCAGGCATATTGATCCCCAAATCTTCCT
>CAZAVC010000221.1:0-4519 GCA_964488265.1 uncultured Fimbriimonas sp. | reverse complement strand
GTCAAGAAAAACCCCACCCTTGCCGCTAGTGAGCGAGGGTGGGGTTCAGAACTGATCGTAAAGCCTTAGTAAATGGAATCCGGGAAGTAGAAGTCCTTCGCGTTCGCCGGCTCGACCAAGTCGATCTTGATATCGATGTTCTTAGCCTTCCAGTTCTTCAGGTCATCCGGAGTTGCCTTGGTGAGCGTCTCGACCGCAACCTTGATGCCCTCGGCGATCATGCTCGGCGGATAGGTGACGTTTGCCGGATACATCGGATCCTTATCCATCACGCGCTTGATGATGTCCTTCATGCCCGCGCCGCCAAGAATCCAAACGTTGGTGACGCCTGCTTCCTTAAGCGCCTTCTCAACGCCAAGAGCCATGTCGTCGTCCTGAGCCCAAACCGCATCGAACTGCTTGTGTTTCACCAGCATGGTTTGCATCACATCAAACGCCTTTTGCTGGTTCCACATGCCGCTTTGCGAGTCCAGAATCTTGATGTCCGGGAACTTGGCAAAGACCGCTTTAGCCGCCTCTACACGGTCGGTGTTGACGGTGCAAGGAATGCCTTCCAAAACCAGAATCTTGCCCTTGCCGCCCAGCTTCTTGGCCATGAACTCGGCAGAGATTTGGCCAAACTTCTTGTTGTCGCCCGCAAGGAAGATGTCGGCGATTGGCTCGGTGAAGCCTCGGTCGACGTTGACGATGAAAACGCCTTGCTCCTTCAGCTTCTTAGCAGCCGGGGTGACCGGGGAGCTTTCGGTGGCAAGAATGACAATGCCGTCCACCTGCTTGGCGCCCATGCTCTCCAGGCTGGCGATCTGCTTATCCGGACTCTCGGCGGTTTGATACACAAACTCGACGTCTGGATACTTCTTCATCTCTTGCTCGGCCCAGTACTTCACACCCGCGGTCCAACCGTGGTCGGCGGCAGGAATGGAAATGCCGATCTTGAGCTTCTTGCCACCCGCGCTTGCGCTGGGAGCGGCTCCTTCTTTAGCTGGTTCCGCCGGAGCGTTAGAGTCTGATTGAGACCCGCTGCCGCATCCGATCATCGCCGATAGCGCCAGGGCAAGAAGCCCGGTTTTGAGGAAATGGATTGGTTTCATCGTTGAACTTACGCGTTTTGTCGATTGGCCCTCTGGAGCAGCACGGCCAGAAGGATGATAACACCCTTCACGCACCCCTGCCAGTTCGGATTCACCGAAGCCGTGATGAGCATGTTGGAAATGATTCCTAAAAGAAAAACTCCCAAAATTGTGGTGCCGATTTGGCCCTTTCCGCCGCTAAGACTCGTGCCGCCGATCACCACCGCAGCAATCGCATCGAGCTCGTAGTTCAAGCCCAAAGACGAGGGCGACACGCTGCTAAGTCGAGACGCCTGACAAAGCCCCGCAAGGCCCGCACAGAACCCTAAAAAGGCGTACGAAGCGACCTTAACCGTAGTCGTGTTGATTCCGCTATAGATCGCGGCTTGCTCATTCGCACCTGTCGCGATCAATCGCCGACCGTACACCGACTTATTCAGCATCCAGGCGGCAACACCCGCCAGCAAGAAGAACAAGAAGATGGGCCATTGAACTACGAAGGGAAGCCCTCTCGCGCCAACGGTCAGACCAGGAATCGTGACGCCGTCTCCAGCGATCTTGCCGAAGGTGTCTAGTCCGGATTTTGCGGTTTGCTCGCTGGCATCGGTGAGCGCCAGACCCACCGATCGAAAAGCGACCAAACCGGCAAGTGTGGCAACGAACGGGGGCACTCGACCCGCCGAGATGATCAATCCGTTCACGAGACCCGCCAGAGTGCCAAAGCCGAGTGCCACAAAAGCGGCGGCAAAGGTGGCGTTAGGGTCCATACCAACCTTGTTCAGCGTGAGCATGGTGAACACGCCCACAAGACCCATCATCGAACCCACCGACAGGTCGATTCCTCCGCCGATGATCACCAAGGTCATTCCAACCGCGATCATGCCGACGTAGGCGTTCTGGCTAAGGATGTTGCGCAGGTTCACCGGGTCTAGAAACACCTGACCCTGCCAAATGATGTTCACCACGATCAAAACAATGAGCGCGATGAGCACGCCGTACTTGGCAACAAATTTCTTGAAACTATCCATCCAGAAAAACTCCTCCTAAAGGTCGATCTAAAAACTGTTATGCGGCTCCATTCGCCGACTTTCCGAGCCCAGCCGCAAGTGCCATGATGCTCGACTCCGAAAGCTCGTCTCGATTCAACTCGCCAACGGGAGCGAAATCCTTGAAAACAACCACCCGGTGACTCAATCCAATCAGCTCCGGTAGCTCGCTCGAGATCAGAATCACCGCCGTGCCGTTGGCGGCGAGATCGGCAATGATCTGATAAATCTCCGCTTTGGCTCCCACGTCCACACCGCGAGTCGGTTCGTCCAGAATCAGCAACTCCGGCTGAATGGTGAGCCACTTGGCAATGGAGCACTTCTGTTGGTTTCCACCGGAAAGGGAAGTCATCGGTAAATCGGGAGTTTTTGTCTTGATCCCTAACTTCGCAATCCACTCATCGGCGTTGGCTTTCCGCTTTGCGTAAGTGTTCAGCGTTCCTAGGCTCGCCAGACCGATGTTGTCGATGATGGACATGGAGGTCACCAGTCCCTTACCTTTGCGGTCCTCGCTGACGTAGCCGATCCACCCCGCTTCCTTCACGCTCTTAAAGGAATGCGTCTGGCCTTCGCGCTTCACCCACTTCTTGGGAGATCGCAGGCCAAGCAGACCCTCGCAGAACTCGGTTCGCCCCGAACCGATCAAACCACCCAAGCCGAGAATCTCGCCCTTGCGAACAAAGAACCCTTCGAATTCGGCGAAAGGCTCTTGGGAGACAGGCTGGCCCTTCGCCGGATAAACGTCTTCGATCGATCGCCCCACCATCATGTCGGCAAGCTGTCGCTCGGTCATTTGCTTGGGGTCGGCCTCGCCCACCTTCACGCCGTCTCGCAGACAGACCAGGCGGTCGCAGAGCCGCAGAATCTCAGGAAGTCGATGGCTGACATAAAGAACCGAAATGCCCTCCGCCTTCAAGTCAAAGATCAGCTGGAAAAGCTTCTCAGACTCCACATCGCTAAGCACCGCCGTAGGCTCATCAAAAATCACCAGCTTGGCGTTCTCGCTCACCGCCTTGGCAATTTCCACCAGTTGTTGCTCGGCAACGCTTAAGTCTCCACAAAGGGTTTGCGGGCTGAACTTGGCGCCAACTCGGGCGAGCAACTTCTCCGCCTTAGCTCTGGTCTCGGCTCGATTCACAGTGATGCCACCGATCTCGCGCCCCAGGAACAAGTTGTCTTCCACGCTGAGCGTTGGAATCAGGTTCAGCTCTTGGTGAACCATCGCGATGCCCGCGTGCATGGCATCGACGGGTTTCTTGAAGTGCATCGGCTTGCCAAAGAGCTCGATGGAGCCGGAAGACGGAGAAACGATTCCGCTGAGCAGCTTCATCAAAGTGCTTTTGCCCGCGCCGTTTTCACCGATGACGCCGATCACCTCGCCGGGTTGAACGTCGAAACTGAAGTCGCGTAAAGCAACCGTCGCGTCGTACGCCTTCGTCAACCCACGGGTCGATAGCATCGTGGGCGTAATTTACCCGCGATCAACGTTGGTTCGGGGCGGTTGAGGGTTGCTAAAGTTGGGTTCAGGCTACTCGGTTAGCAGATCAGGGTGATTTGCGCGGAGATAGCCCTTCGCTTCGTTGAGTCCCGGAGTCATTCCCTGCAACCCTATACTGATCGGCGAGAAGCCGATCGCCATGTTAGAACGAGCAAGAGCCTGGCGAACTTGAGGGAGGCGTTGCAGAAAAGGCTCGGGATTCTCAACATGGACAGACAGAAACGTTTGCCCATTCACGGTTCCTACAGAAATGGAATGAATTTCAGACCACGGAATGGTGCCGTACTCCATGGCAAAAGAGTGGATCCCGTCTTTGTCAAACACCAACAGCGGGCTCTTCTTCAGCAACTGTTTCGCGATGAGAAACAGTGCGTAGCCGAAGAACAGGGCGCCAAATATCCCGATCGCCTTCTTCCCAATTTCCGGCATCGCTGCCACGAAGAGGCACGCCCCGACCATCAGGATGGCAAGAAGAAGAAGCCCGAAAGTCTTTACTTTGGATGTTCGAAACTCGATCACAACAACGCCTGTTCTACAGACGAACCACGACAGCTGGGTGATCTAAAAACCTATCGAACGGATTCCACCCGCGTCCACGGGTTTGGCATCGGGTCGCCCGCCTTGGGACCGTCTTGCCACCACTGCACGTTCCCAATCCTTTTTGCCGACCGAAGAATTTCGGCCGACTTCATGACCACCTCGTCCTTCATCGTTGCGGCTCGTTTTTTGAGGGACCGATTGAAGGTCGCGCGTATCGTTGAAACCCTCGTGTCAAAGGCTAGGCAGGTAAACGCGGGGCCGTCTCCATCTTCTTCGTAATAGGAAACGGTGATCATCACCACGTCCGAACCCTGATCGATAGGCAGGTCGATTACCCACCCGAAATCTTCTTGATACAGGTCTGG
>CAZAVC010000220.1:1863-4523 GCA_964488265.1 uncultured Fimbriimonas sp. | reverse complement strand
GGGACTTCCAGCCTCTCAGCCCTGCCGAAGCCTTTGGCATCGAATACTGGCCCCTTGAACTCTACAAACTTAGTCTCAAGCCGACGCCGAAAGCGCTGTCCGGAAAGGTCGCTTTCATCACCGGAGCCGCTTCCGGAATCGGAAAAGCGACCGCATTTCGACTCGCCGAAGAAGGCGCGCACATTGTTGTCGCCGATATCCGGGCCGATGTTGGGAACGGAACCGTTGAAGAGTTGAAGGCAAAGTTTGGCAAGAGTCGAGCTTTGTTTGTCTCTTGCAATGTCACGGACGAGACCGCTGTGGCCGACGCTTATCGAGAAGCGATTCTGGAGTTCGGTGGCGTGGACATCGTCGTTTCCAACGCGGGCATCGCGGGCAGCGCTCCCATAGAAGAAACAACCTTGGAAGAGTGGAACCGTAACCACTCCATCCTCTCTACCGGCTATTTCTTAGTTTCACGGGAGGCCTTTCGAATCTGGAAGCGCCAAAACGTGGGGGGCAATCTCATTTTTGTCTGTTCGAAGAATTCGGTCGCGGCAGGGAAGAATGCGGCTGCCTATAGTAGTGCAAAAGCCGCCGAACTACACCTTGCCCGGTGCCTAGCGGAAGAAGGTGGGGCCCATGGAATCCGCGTGAACAGCGTCCTCCCCGATGCAGTGCTTTCGGGAAGCTCCATTTGGTCGAGTTCTTGGAAGGAGGAAAGGGCCGCTACCTACGGAATCTCCATTGATGAACTGGACGATTTCTACCGAAAGCGGACCACTCTTCGCCAAAACGTCTATCCTGAAGACATCGCGGAGGCGATTAGTTTCTTTGCAACCCCCTCCTCCAGCAAAACAACCGGTGGCGTCATCACTGTAGATGGCGGGGTGCCGATAGCCTATGTCCGTTAGACAAAGAAAAGCGTTTATTGCCATCGATCTCGGCGCCAGCGGGGGACGAGTCGGTGTCGGTTTTTTGGACGCACCGCGATCCGAACCTCTCATCGTTCATCGGTTCGAAAATCATCCAGTTTGGGTTCCGAATGCGCGAAGACCGGTTCTGACCTGGAACCTCATCGGTCTGTGGCAGGAAGTCTTGGAGGGTCTGGGTGCCGTTGCCGCACTCGCCAACGAGCATCACTGGGAGCTCGTCTCTATTGGCGTCGACTCGTGGGCGGTCGACTTTGGATTCCTTGACGAAGAGGGAAATCTCACCGAACCTGTCCGCCACTACCGAGACCCCGGCACAAGCGATGTGCTGTCCGTTCTTCTCTCCGGGTTGGGCGCTCGGACGATCTACGAACGGACGGGCATTCAGTTCCTGCAATTCAACACTCTCGTTCAACTGTTTGCTCGTAAGCTCGAACGGGTCTCTCCAAAGGTGGAGGCGAACCGCTCGCGGATGCTCATGGTTCCCGATCTCTTCCACTATTGGCTTTGTGGATCGCGACTCTGCGAACGGACAAACGCAAGCACGACTCAAATGCTCTCGATTGAGAACGGCAACTGGGATGCGGTTCTTTGTTCGGCTGCCGGAGTCACCCCCAGTCTTCTCCCTGCGATCGTGAACCCAGGTTTCTTGCTGGGCACCATTCGTCCGGAGATTGCCGACCAAACAGGGTTGCCCGCTGACCTCAAGGTCGTTGCAGTTGCGACGCACGACACCGCCTCTGCCGTGGTTGCCGCTCCGATCGATCGTGCGACCGAACCTCAGGACTGGGCCTTTCTCAGCAGCGGCACCTGGTCTCTGATCGGTGTGGAACTTGCAAGACCCGTTGTCACTGACGCGAGCCTTGTCGCGAATTTCACCAACGAGGCGGGTTACAGAGGCACGACCCGCTTCTTGAAGAACGTCGCCGGACTTTGGATTCTGCAAGAGTGTCGCCGAGCCTGGGACGTCTCCTTTGACGATCTCTACGTCGCGGCTCAGCAAGTTGGAGACGCCCTCAAAAGGTTCGACGTAGATGATCCCATCTTCTTGCCACCAGGGACAGACATGCCCGACCGAATCGTCCAGGTCGCCGATCTCAGCGCGAGCCTAAAGGACAAATCAGGGATTCAAAAGCGCGGCATCATTGTGCGTTGTCTCCTTGAGAGCCTGGCTCAGAAGTACGCCGAGAACCTTGAAACGATCACGCGTCTCACCGGAAAACCCATCCGAAGGCTCGTCATTTTGGGCGGCGGTTCGCGCATCGATCTGCTGAACCGACTCACCGAAGAAGAAACAGGTTGCCAAGTGATCGTGGGTCCGGCGGACGCCTCGATTCTTGGCAACCTGTTGGTTCAAATGGATGCTTACAACGAAAACGTATCGCAGTAGCGGTACGAGTTAATGAGCTTTCGCTCGCCGTCCTTGTTGGGGAAAGCGTTGCCGTGCTCCATGCCGAGGACACCCGTGAACTTCTTGCGGGCGATGTGCCGGAAGATGTTCTGATAGTTGATCTCTCCGGTCGTAGGCTCGTTTCGACCGGGGTTGTCGCCGATCTGGAAGTAAGCCACTTCCGAGTACGCAGCGTCGATGTTCGGGATGATGTTGCCCTCTTGGATCTGCTGGTGATACATATCGAACAGGATCTTGCAGTGGGGACTGTTGACCGCTCGGCACACCTCAAAGCCCTGGGCGATCTTGGTGAGATACATTCCCGGGTGGTCTCGGAAGTTGAGGGGTTCGAGCACCAT
>CAZAVC010000220.1:0-1853 GCA_964488265.1 uncultured Fimbriimonas sp. | reverse complement strand
CCTCCTCATCATAGTATGATTTTCTCTCCTATCTTTTCTGAATTTTTTCATTTTCTTGGCTTCGCAACGTCAACCGCCGCTTTGCACTCGCCAAGAAACTTATCTAGCGAATCCTTTTTTCCGCTCGCCAGGGTAGAACCCCAGGCTGTACCACCGTTCACGACAAAAACGCCCATGGTGATGCCAAGATCGGCCATCGCCTTGCCGATTCGCTCCTGATCGGCAACGGATCGACCGGGCATGCCGTTGTCTTCCCAGGCGTGAAATCCCTCTTCAGCGGCGAACTTTAGCTGGTCGACAGGATCGTCTCCCGCGTGGTTTCGAAACATCCCAAAGTGGGGACCGTACTTGAGCTGGAATCGCTTGCCCTGATTGGCGGTGCCAATCTCTTCAATCATCTTGTCTAACATGGCGTTGGTGGGGGAAGGCGCATGGGGGGCAGGAAGGCGAACTCCTGCCGCTGAAAGAGAGACGGCCGCCCCTGATGCCAGGGACGAGCCGATGAATTTTCTTCGAGAAAGGCTCACGAGAGCAATGGCTCCTTAGAACACATTTTTCGCTGCACCCGGGATGGCAACCGGTGCCACCGGAACCTCTCCGAAAGCCAATTGGTCCGGACCGAGCGAAACCTTCGAGTTAAGCGCCGCATCCCAAGTGACTTCTTGTCCCGAGTAAGCGCTCATGCGACCCATGATCGCGGTGAGCGTGCTCTCCGCAACTTGGACGCCCTCGTTGAAGCCTTCCGAGTTCTTGATGCTCTTGTACAGCCGAACGTGCTCAAGCACGTACGGATTGCGCCGCTGACCTTCCCACTTCCATTCCTTTTCGCCCGTGATGCGGTTGTTCGCGTCGGACTTGCCCTTCGTTCCGAGAATCTGTTCGGAAACGTTGTTCACGCAATTATCGATCTGGCGGCACCAGGAGATCATCTTCGTGCCGTCTGCATAGTGGTACTCGGTTGCAAAGTGGTCGAAAATGTGACCGTATGCGGCATCGGTTCGCGACTGTCGACCACCCATGGAGATGGCCTTCACCGGGTGCTCACCCTTTGCCCAGTTGCAGACGTCGATGTTGTGCACGTGCTGCTCTGTGATATGGTCGCCCGAGAGCCAAGCGAAGTAGAGCCAGTTTCGGAGTTGCCACTCCATGTCGCTCCAATCGGGTTGGCGATCGTTGCGCCATAGACCGCCCTGATTCCAGTAGCAGTTCATTTGGACGATGTCGCCCATTTGTCCATCTCGAATACGCTTGATGCACTCGTTGTAGGCAACGTCGTGGCGTCGCTGAGTACCCGCGACAACGCTGAGGTTTTTCTCTTTGGCCTTCTTGGCGGCCTCCATGACCATTCGAATGCCAGGACCATCGACGGCAACCGGCTTCTCCATGAAGACGTGCTTGCCTGCTTCTACAGCGGCGGCGAAGTGGATCGGTCGGAATGCGGGAGGGGTGGCAAGGATGACCACGTCGACTCCAGATTCAATGACGGCCTTGTACGCGTTCCAGCCACCAAAGATTCGTCCGTCCAACTGAGTTCGATTCGGCAGTTCCTTCTTGAGCGAAGCAACCGATCCGTTGAGACGATCGGCGAATAGGTCGCCCATCGCCCAAACCACGGCACCTTCTTCCGCGTTCAAAGAATCGCGAAGGGCTCCGCTTCCTCGTCCTCCGCAACCGATCAGACCGATCCGAATCTTCGTTCGATCCTGAAACAACCCCGTCGCTCCAAAAGCGGAAGAGGTAGCGGCAACACTCGCCGCACCAGAGGCAGCACCTGCAAGAAAAATTCGTCGTGACAGTTCCATGGTCGTTTGCTTCTTTGCCGGTTCGGATGGTCGATTTTCAGACGTTCGAAC
>CAZAVC010000219.1:0-4540 GCA_964488265.1 uncultured Fimbriimonas sp. | reverse complement strand
TGCATCTTTACCTTGTAGCACGAAACAGACACGGTTTTGGTTTCGGTTCCAGCTTCTGAACCCGAATCACAGAGGATTGACAATAATGAAGCCCATCCGCACGAAACGTGGGGATGGGCCGGTTTGGCAACTTTCGTTGAACTAGTGCATGTGGACGTGGCAAGAGCACTCGTCATCATGCGATGCGTTCATGGCGAACCACTCCGCATCCATGGTCTCTTTGAGCTTCTCCATGTGCTTCGCTGCCGTGGCGTAGTCCATTTCTGGATTCTTGTTCTCAATTCCACGGGTCGCGAGGATGACGTCGTTGAAGTCCACGTTTCGCGTAAGCCCGCCCAGGCTTTCCGACCATGGTCCAAACGCGGTCACCGGAACGTATTCGGCGGTGTGATTGCCGCTGGTGTAAAGCACCTTCGAGTAGTTTCCAAGAACCACTGAGAGGCCCTGGGTGGACCCGCTGAGGAACTCGCTGAAAGCAAACGGAGACTTTCCGTTGAGGATGTCGGACATCGTTTCCGCTTCCTCTTTCTTGAGCTTGATGCCGTACTTGGAAGCGACCACGTCCGCGACCCGGTCTGCCTTGGGCTTCAGACCCATGGTGGCGATCAAGGTAGGGAGCGAGCACTTCATTCCGGCGATGGCATCCGCCGCCAGAAGGCTATCCGCATACTCCTCACCGGCACCGTTCAGCGAGGGTCCACCCGTCGCGTGGTCGGCAGTGATAATGACCAGCGTATCGCCGTCTCTTTCTGCAAACTCAATCGCCACTCGAACCGCCTCTTCAAAGGCAAGCTGGTCGTGAACTTGACCTGCAACGTCGGTTCCGTGACCGGCGTGGTCTACCTTTCCACCTTCGATCTGGAGGAGGAAGCCTTCCTTGGAACCCTTCAGCTTGTCGATGGCGATTCGGGTCATTTCGGCAAGGGTCGGCACCTTCTCCGCCAGGGCTGGAGTGTTGTCTCGATCAACCGAGAAGGGGAGGTGGCTGGAATCGAAAATGCCCAGAACCTTATCGCTCTTGGAGGCCTTCAGCGAAGCGCGATCCTTCACAACTTCGTAGCCGGCTTTGGCAAACGCCCCGTAGAGATCTTTGCCGTCCTTCCGCTTACTCGCATCGAAGAACTTGTCGCCTCCGCCTAAAAGCACATCGGGACCGACCTTGAGATACTCCTCGGCGATCAACGGCTCCAGATCGCGGCTGATGATGCTCACCGTAAAGCCCGCGGGAGTGGCGTGGGTGATGGTGGTCGTCGTTACCAGACCCGTCTTCATTCCCTTGGTTCTCAGCAGCTGACCGATGGGCGCGAGCGCAGTCTTGTCTGGATACATGTTGAGCATTCCGTTCCAAATGCGTCGACCCGATCCCCAGGTGCTCGATGCGGCGGCCGAATCGGTAACAACCGAGGAGAGAGAAGCGGTGTCCTGCCAACCCGTTGTCATTCGAGGATCATCCAGGATGGATGCCCAGTAAGAAGCCTTTCCGTAGTGGTGCTGCGAGTAGTGATCCGCGAGGGAGAGCACCTGAGTCGCCATACCATCGACCACGCAGAAGATGATGTTCTTCGGTGCGCGCGACTTTGGTCGAGACCAACCGCGCAGACCCTTTGGCTGCTTCTCCAACAAGCCAAAACTCAGGGCGGAACCGGCTAAACCGGCTGCTGCCAGACCCAAGACCGATCGTCGGGAAATGCTCATAACTTCCTTTAAGATTAGCCGATCAAATGTTAAGAGATTTTGAAGAGGGCTGATTGCCGCTCCGGATTGACACGAACAGACAAAATTCGCGTATAGTATTCATATGGTAGACACAGTTCTACCCATTGAGAAAAGGCCACGCCCGCTCAAGGCGCTCTTTCTGGACCTGAACGCGTACTTCGCTTCGGTCGAGCAACAGGAGCGTCCGGAGCTTCGTGACCGACCCATTGCGGTGGTTCCGCTGGAAGCGGACACCACGTTTGTGATCGCGGCCAGCTATCAGGCCAAGCGGTTCGGTGTGAAGTGCGGCACCATGGTTCGTGACGCCAAGGAGATGTGTCCGGGGATCGAGATCGTTAAGGCTCGGCCCTCGCTGTACACCGCCTACCACCGCCGAATTGTTGAAGTTGCGGGGACGGTTCTCCCGGTTGAAGAAGTGTGCAGCATCGACGAGATGCGCTTCGAACTCCTCGGCAAAGAATGCGAACCCGAGAACGCGAAAAAGATCGCCCATGAAATGAAGTGGGCCGTGGCAAAGGGAGTCGGCGAGTGCATGACGTCCAGCATTGGCATCGCGCCAAACCGATTTCTTGCAAAGGTCGCCAGCGACATGCAAAAGCCGGATGGCTTAACCGTTCTCACGGTGGACGACCTACCCCACCGACTTCATAGCCTAGAGATCACCGACTTTGTGGGGATCAATAAGCGCATGAAGGCACGGCTGGCGGCCTCGGGGATATTCACCGCAAAAGACCTTTGCAGCGCGAGTAAATCCGAGCTGTTTCGCGCCTTCGGAGGGATCATCGGCGAACGGTGGTACTACGCTCTTCGAGGCTTTGAACTAGGCGAAGACTCGCATGATCGCAAGTCGCTCAGCCACTCGCACGTGCTCCCGCCCGACCTTCGCACCGAGCAGGGCTGCAAAGAAGTGCTTCTCAGGCTCATCCAAAAAGCCACCGCTCGCCTGCGAGCCAACGGGCTCTGGACCACCGAGATGTCCTGTAGCGTCAAAGGGTTTGATCGATCTTGGAAAGCGCACGTTCGGCTGAACGCCACCCAAGACACGATCACGCTCAACCGGGAGTTCCTGGCACTCTGGGAATCTCGAGACTTCATTCGACCTCGCAGCGTGAGCGTTTGGTTCACCGGGTTACACGCTCGCACCGAATTCACCCCGTCCCTGTTTGAGGAAGTTGCGGAAAGGACCGAGCGGGAAGATCGCCAAGCGTTTAACCACGCGATCGATAGGGTCAATCAGAAGTTTGGGAAGAACACGGTTTTCGTCGCCGGAATGGAACGGGCTAAGCACGCCGCAGATGAGAAGATCGCCTTCCAAAAGACGGAGCTGTTTTCGGAAGGCAAAGGCGATCACGAATGGCCGGATACGTTCCGAGGCCTGGTTCAGTAACCCTTAACCCGCGTAAAGCTTCTCAAGCTGATCGAGGTGCTTCTCCATGGTTGGGGGATCGACCATGAACTTGGCGCGAGCCGCTTTGCCCAGTCGCTCTGCGTAGGCATCGTCTTTGAAATCTTCCAGCACCTTCGCCAAGGCTGTCGGATCGTCAAACTTGAAAGACCGTCCCGAAACACCCTCGTCAAACCAGTCCGTCGCAACCGTAATGTCCGCAACGATCGGTGCCACCCCCTGCGCCATTGCGTCGAGGGTCACCAGCGATGCAGTTTCGAACCATTGGGAAGTCATCAGCACGGCTCGGGATTGCCCGTACAACTCCCGAACTCGGGTGGAGTCCACCCAGCCCAAAAATTCGTGTTCCGGGAAGTCTTGTTGCATCTTTTCCAGAAGGGGACCATCCCCTCCGAAAGTGAGCTGCACTCCCGCCTGCTTTGCCCCTTCGGCGGCAACCCAGGGACCCTTTTCTTTCACCATTCGGCCTAACCAAAGATAGCGGCTTCGATCCTTAAACTCGGTGTTCGCCACCGCCTCTGGCACTTCGATTGGGTTCAACAAAACGTCCTTTTGAACCTTTGCGGGCAAATACGGAGTCAAGATCGATCGAGACTTCTCAGATACGAAGAGGAAGGCCGAAACCCGACCGAGGGTCCTCTTGAGAAAGTGCTGCTTCCAAGCCCTTCCGAATCGGAGGGTCTTGACGGCCACCGATCCAGTGCCGAAGCATTGGCACTTGTAGCAACCGACACTCAACGCCTTTTGGCCACAGGGTCGTTCAGCAAGGGAGTCGTAGAAGGTCGAACTTGTACAAGCGATGTTGTAGTCGTGGCAGGTAACGAAGCAGCGGAAGCCCATCGCCACCGCCACATCGAGTGCGGCGTTGGTGAGGAAGCTGTAGAAGACGTGAAAGTGAAAAACCGTCGTTGCCGGATCGAACTCGGCGAAGGTCTTCTGAAGCTGCTCCTGGAGCACCGGATCACCCCAGAAGGTCTGGATTTTGCCGACCTTCGAAGCTCGGCCCCATTCCATCCAGTAGGCATCGTGGCGAACCGTGTGGAACGTAATTCCCGCCTCAACAAGTCGATCATCCGGTTCGCCCGTTCCGATGATCGCGTGCACCCGATATCCGCGTTCGACCAAGCCTAACGCCGAACCAAACGCCACTTTCTCGGCGCCTCCCACCACAGACCCATGGTCGGAAACGATGACGACGGTCGGCTTAGGCATACAAACTTTCCAGCTTTGTTGGAACAACGGTAGGGGGAGATTCTGAACGCGCGGGAGTGAATTCCTTCGGGATGACTCGGAAAAATCTAAAGGGTTTTGGGAGATTACCGGTAATCGCACCTAACCTTTCCGAGGGGAAATCGCCAATAAGAACAGTGAGCTGATCATTCCGCTCGTTTTGGGTTACGTTGTTGGCGCAGTTGCCAT
>CAZAVC010000218.1:0-4561 GCA_964488265.1 uncultured Fimbriimonas sp. | reverse complement strand
CGGTTCTTTGACGAACGCTGAGGGAAGTTCGGGATCTCTCAATGAAATTTCTTACTAGCGGCGTTCTCGCCGTCTGCTTCGCCGTGTCGGTCCAAGCCCAGGTGGCTTACTCCAGCTTTGGTTCTGGAGACTCGTACCGGACGGGCAGCATCTGGGTTGTTGGAGCCGGAGTCGACCAGATCGCTGCTTTCCAGTTCGAATCTGCGACCACGGGCATCGTTTCCACCATCGATTTCGCATTCTCGAGCGATAACAGTGGAGACATTACGGCTACCTTGTTCGAGGATAGCTCCAACGAGAAAGGGGCAGTCGTTGGATCATGGACCAAGGCGGTTCCGGGAGGCTACGCCGCCTCGGTTCAGTCCATCACCAACTCAAACTCGGCCATCAGCCTCACGGCGGGTTCGAAGTATTGGCTTCAACTAGAAACTCCCACTACGAACCTGTATGGTGGCTGGTACTTCAACGATCTAAACCTTTCGAGTCGAATGTTTTTGAGCCAGTCAGGGAACGGATTCTATTTGACGAACAGGGCGGCCGCCTACCGTGTCAGTACAAGCGTCGTTCCTGAGCCTGCGTCGATGGCAGCACTTGGACTGGGTGCGCTGGCGCTTGTTCGGAAGCGACGCAAGCAAAGCTGATTTGGCCGGTCGGGTGATTCCAGGTTGGAATCACCCGACCAAAGCGGAACTCTCGCAACGTCTTTCTTCTTTACCGGCACCTTTACAGGCCCGTTTGCATAGGTTTCGTTTTGCAAATTCATTAAACTAGTCAACGGAGTTCTCGCCTCCAACCGGATCTCGAGATCTCCTCTAGGCTCAGTCATGAAAATGTTTGCGTGCGGCGTTGTTGCCGCTTCTCTTGCTGTTTCGGCTTTCGCGGATGTCGCGTTCTCGACATTTGGACCCGGGGATTCTTACATTCCGACAGGTGGTTACATCGTCGGTGGAAACCAAGACCTAATCCTAGGCGCTCAGTTTACGGCGCAGGTGTCTGGAACACTCCTCTCGGTCGAGTTCGCCACGACCACCCGGGCTGCGGGCTCTATTTCTATCCTTCTGCGGGAGGATGAATCCAACGAAGCAGGTCCGATTATCATGGACCACACGGTCGCAGCACCTCCCGTCGGTGATCCTGCAAAGATCGTTAAGCTCTCCAATTCCCTTACGTTCATTACGCTTACGGCGGGCAGGAAATACTGGATTGAAGCGCGTGGGATTGGCACCGGACTGGACTCCCTCTGGCACTTTTCAAATCAATCCGGATTAGGCAGAACGTCGAGCGAAGGGGCGGCCTTCAACAAGTTCTACCAAGATGACCAGATCATGCCCGCCTTCCGGGTCAATGTCGTCCCCGAGCCTGCGTCGATGGTCGCTTTGGGCCTTGGAGCGCTCGCGCTCATTCGGAATCGACGTAAAAACAGATAACGGCCACCCATTGCGAACCGCGAAGCCTATTCTGGTTGAGAACTGGATGCTTCGCGGCTCCTCTATTCCGTTCGCGGTCCGAACATTTCAAGCAGTATTGCCGGCAGAATGAACGTGATTGAAATCACGAAAGGTTTAGACTAAAAAGGAATCTTTCTTTTTCGATCAATTTCATTGACCGGATTGAAGTGGGGCGCACTATGAAACTACTTGCTTGCGGTGTACTCACCGCCTCTCTAGCCGTGTCGGCATTCGCTGACGTTGCCTACTCGTCTTTTGGACCGGGCAACTCCTACGACGAATCCGCCCTTGGCTTTGATATCGGCGGCGGAGATCCGCAACGCGTCGCTGTTCAGTTCACCTCTGCCTCTACAGGAGTGCTCGCAAGCGTTGAGTTTGCTACGCGAACGATCACAAGCGGCGACATCAACGTTCTATTGTTTACGGACAACTTCGACGCCGTTGGAGACCAAATGATCGCCTGGGGTGAGACACTTACCGCCGGTCCGAGTGTGATATCGACGCTGACGAACCCATTCCCGAGCGTGACGCTCACAGCGGGATCGAAATACTGGCTTGAGCTTAGGCCCGTTTCCAGCGGAATGTGGGCGGTTTGGAACGAGAACAATCAAGGACTGGCTAGCTGGGCATTTGCCGCGAACAGTTCCGGCGGCAATTACACCACGATTAATGCCCCAGCTTTCCGAGTGAATACTGGAGTCGTCCCCGAGCCCGCTTCGATGGTCGCTTTGGGCCTTGGAGCGCTCGCGCTTATCCGCAAGCGACGCAAAAGCTCATAAAGGACTAGCTTCCTGTTAACCCGAGCCCTCCCGATCGTTGTGGAGGGCTTTGTTTTTTCAGGCTATGGTCGATTTCCCTTATCTTTTCAGCAAATTTACGAGCGGGAAAAGTGTGATTCCGATCACGAGAGGCTTACACTGTTCTTAACACTGATTTTCAGAATTTGCTTTTGCAGATTCTTTGGATTTGGAGAAAACACCATGAAAGCAATTGCTTGCGGCATTCTTGCCACCTCTCTCACCGTCTCAGCCTTCGCCGACGTCGCCTACTCGTCCTTCGGCCCATCCAACTCGTTCATTCCGGGCGATGGATGGACGATTGGGGGCAACAACAACCAGCGGATAGCCATGCAGTTCACCTCGGCGGTTTCGGGCGTTCTGGCGTCCGTGGAGTATGCGTCTTTTGGAGTAGTGGCAGGCGACCTCAATATCCTTCTTTACGAAGACAACGCCGGCACGATTGGAAACCTGAAGATCGGATGGGGGGAGAGCACAGTTCCGGGCCCGGACGCGATTACAACGCTTGTAAACCCGTTCCCCTCTGTGAGCCTCACGGCCGGCGCAAAGTATTGGCTTGAGCTTCGTGGCGTGACAAGTGGGGTTTGGGCCGCTTGGAACCTGAACAATCAGGGACTAACGAGCAATGCCTTTTTTGCCACTGATTCGAACAGCGGGTCGTACACAACGCTCGACACCGCGACATTCCGAGTGAACACCGTACCCGAGCCTGCGTCGATGGCAGCTCTGGGTCTTGGAGCCCTCGCCCTTGTGCGACGGCGAAGAAAGAGCGCTTAACCTCTCAACCACTAAAACTCACAGACCCTCGGAGCCGATACATCGTTGCCCGAGGGTCTTTTTGTGCCTCGTTGGCGCGTTCAATCCACAAAAGACGTGAACTAACCTGTCTAATCGATATGTCTTATTGTATAGACAGGATAAAGAAGATACGGGTTTTCAAGCTCAAAACAGGGTTATGTATACAAATTACCCATCGAAAATCAGAAATCCTTTGCTAAAATAGAACTGTCCGAAAGGTGAACTTTCGGCACCACCTTATCCAAACATTCTTTCGCCGATGCGATCTCTCGCAACCTCGGCACCGTTGGAGGTGTACGGTTGCAAGGCATCTGCATTCGGCTTCAGGCAATTATCATGAAGCAACGAAGCTCCGCCTTCACTTTGATCGAGTTACTCGTCGTGATCGCAATCATTGCGATCCTTGCGGCGATCCTTTTCCCTGTCTTTGCCCAAGCGAAAGCCGCAGCAAAGAAGGCTCAGACCATTTCTCAAATGAAGCAGGCCGGTACGGCCATGATCATTTACACGTCGGACAACGATGATCTCTTCCCTGCAGGAACCGTCCCGGACCTTTCCAGCGTTGGTGTGGTTCGATATCGAGCAACTGCCAATGCGGCGCTCACCCCTGCGGGTTGGAACGGAAACGCCGCGCTTCGCGCCGAGCACGAGCTGATCTGGGCGAACGCCACCTTCCCGTATCACAAGAACTATGAGATGTTGGACATGCCGGGGAGCTCCAAGGCAAACATCCCAACAGAGAACTACGCCACGGCAATTTTGCCTCCGCGACCGGTGAACTACGCCTACAACGGTCTTCTCCAGTACGCCTCCACCACTCAAATTGCTGCGCCAAGCCAGCTCACGCTGTTCTGGCAAGGCATGGGGAACGAGTCGACGAACGGTGCGGTCATTCTCACGCCGCGTCTTCGATGTCAAGGCACGGGTGTTTGCCGATACAACGCGGGTGGGCAGCCTCAGGCAGATAACCCTGCGGGCAACCCTCAGCAGTACGTGTTGACGCTCACGGCGTCGTTCCACACCTTCGGCATTGGCAACGTTCATGTGTTCTCGGATAGCTCGGCCAGGTTGGTCAAGTATGCAGACGGCAACAAGCTCGGCTTCCCGCTCAGCACGAACTCGCAGATCCCTTACCAATTCTTCACCCCTCAGGGTCGAATCCCTTCGGCCGGTCAGTGGGCATTCCGAGGAATGGGTGGTCTTCGCGGTGCCAACTATGCGGCGGCTTTCTGCCCAGATAACACCTTCGCGAACTAAGAACGCCAATCAATGAACATGAAAGTTAGAATCGCCTTCTCTTGTCTTTGTCTTCTGTGTCTCCTCGCTCTTGCGGGGTGTGGAGCTAAGGAAGAAGCAGCTCCGGCGCCCACTCCGGCGGCATCAGGTACGACCCCAGCTACGGGTCAAGCCCCTGCGGCTACGGGGCAAGCGGCGCCTCCGCAAGACACGAGCAACCAAGGCGGCGAGTTCATTAAGCACGGAGAGGTCACTCTCTAGCCTTCCCGAGCGTGACACAAG
>CAZAVC010000217.1:0-4568 GCA_964488265.1 uncultured Fimbriimonas sp. | reverse complement strand
TTGGGGTTGGGGCAATGGGTGAATACGGGTTCTTTCTGATCTTTGGCGTCTTTGTGGTGCTCATCATCGCCGGGGCGATCTATTCGGCCAAACAAGCCGAAAAGCGGCGTCAGGAGATGTTTCTTTTGTCGCAGCGATTGGGCCTGGAGTTCCACCCCGAGTCTCTCAACAAGGTCGAGACCTACTCGTTTCTCGGGTTCAACTTCAATCGAACAAAAGACGCGCTGGTGGAGGGGCTGGACGATTGGTTCGAGCTGTTCCAGCGTGGCGATCGGCAGTATTCCGGACCGTCGATGATCGGACGCCGAGGCGATATCGATTGGTATCTCTTCGATTATAAATACGAAGACGATACGACCGACTCCGAGGGTCGGCGGCGAACCTCCACTTACCATTTTTCGGTCGTGGTGGCGAGGGTTCCCGTAAACCTGCCCGGTCTTAAATTGAGCCCGGAGAACTGGTTCAACAAAATCGGAAGCGTGTTCGGGATTCGAGAGATGACGGTGGAATCCGAGGCGTTCAACAAGGCCTACTTTATTCGCGCCACCGACGAGCGCAAGGCGATGGATCTTCTGCATCCCTTGGCACTAGAGCGCATGCAAACCATGCCGGTGCGCAACTGGGACATGGTTGGCCCCTATCTCATGGTGTACCAATCGGGTCGAACGGATGTGCCGGGCTACGAGCGGATGATGCGGGATATCGAAGCGTTTTTGGAGCTTGTACCGGAGTATTTCAAGCAAGACCACGGCGTGGATTTGGGCTACCAAAGACCGTCGGACGGTTTGTAGTTTGGGTGGTCTCCGGAAAAACCCTCGCCCCTTCCCGATTAATCGGGACGGGCTTCGGGAGAGGGTGGCAGACCGTGTCCCAGCTTGTCCCGATTTATCGGGAAGCATCGGGGAGGCCGGGTGAGGGGTCCGAATTTTTGTGATTGACAGAGCGCCGACCACCCCGCCTCCTCGCTCCTCCTGCCGGAGGAATTTCGGATCCACCCCTCCGAAGAGGGGAATTTGGGACCCCTCACCCGCCCCTGACGGGGCACCCTCTCCCCGAGCCTGTCCCGATTAATCGGGAAGGGGCGAGGGTTCATTATCTTCCCTCAGGTCCGGCGTGTCCCATCTCGTCCCGAGAATCGGGAAGGACCGACCAGATGCGAAGAAAACACCCCTCACCCTCCGAGCCCCCTTTTCCCTTCCCGATGAATCGGGCAAGAGCGAGGGGGAGATAAGCGGCGCCCCAGAGTTTCAACCCAAAACGGCAAAGCCGTCACCAGAGAGTTTCGCGAAGAAGATTCTCCGACCTACGCCATCACGGCGTCGACCAACCGCGCCGACCCATGACGAATAGGATCCACGCAAGGCAGGCCCGTCTCTGCAGAAATCCGTTCGCACTCCGCCAGCGCCGCCGCATCATCCGCACACTCGGACGAGTTGAGCGCGATTCCAACGACCTTCGCCGCCGGGAACGATCCGCAACAACTTGCCACCGCTTCGTAAAGCCGAATCAGATCGGAAAGAGGCGGAATGACAACGTTCTCCACCCGCATCAAATGCGTCTGACCCATTCGGTGGCACAGCACAATGTGCGTGGGCATGGTTCCCCTCAGCAACGGCAGGTTCGAGGTGCTCCCGGGATGCACCAACGATCCCTGACCCTCGACAACCACCAACTCGGAATCCGCATGCTTCAAAACCTCGTTCTCCACCGCGCCGCAAGCGTAGTCCACTCGAATCGCGTCCAAAGGAATGCCGCCTCCAGTGAGCAAAATGCCAATCTGCCCGGTGGCGACAAAAGACGCCTTCACGCCTCGATTCTTAGCCTCGGACATGATCTCCAGTCCGGCCGTCATCTTGCCGATCGCCATATCCGTGCCGACCATCAAGAGGCGACGATTAGAAAGCATCGCCGTGCGACCCTGACCCGGTCCCAACCCTTCCGGCTCAACTCGAATGTCCCATACCCATTGCCCCTCGGAAAGGTTCGGATACTGCCCGCTCATCGGCTCATGAAGCCCGTTCACCAAGCTCATGCCGAGCGAGATGGCCCTCTCGATCGCCGCTTTCCACTCCTCCGGCAGCCTTCCGCCAGAAGGCGCGATTCCCAAGACCAACACCGTCGCCCCCTTCGCGTGAGCCTCTTCTACTGAGGCAACGATGGGCACCGATCGGGGGAGTTTCATGTGATCGCCGGTGTGCGAGCCCGCGAATCGCGAGTCGATCACCGCCGCGATGGGGTTGGGAAGAAAGCGAATGGCGCCGTAGCCCATTTTGCCGTGCGCCTCACCAAAGGCACCTTCCATGAACAGAGCAACGGATTGATGAGCGGCAAGCATGGGTCCAAGGAAGAGTTTATCTTCCCGCCTGCGTAAATCGTTTGGACCGGCCCGTTTGGCCAAAATCGCTTAAGAACGCTTGCGCCGCTTTCTCAAGATCGCCAAAGACGGAATGGCAAGGGCGAGCATGCCGGCGGGTTCTGGGGTGGTCATCACCACCGTCGCCCGAATGCCGGTGCTGTCGTAAAAAGAGGAGTTGTCTCCGATATCCGAAACGAAATCGAACACTTCACCCGCACCCGCGAAGAACGAGTGAGTAGTAACGGGTTGGAACACGTAATTGTTGGCGCTCACCGTTTGCGAGCTCAAAATGGTTCCGTTGCGAACCACCGAGACTCTTGCTGTCCCGGGTCCTTGCGTGAACCGAGTAGTTCGGTAGCTAATGTCGTAGAGCCCGCCTTTCGGAGCGGTAAACCGTATCACGGGCATCCCAAAGGTATCTGGGTGCATCATGATGCCGTTCGATTCCAGAATCGTTGCGAAAGGATCGCCCGCATTGAGCTGAAACGAGTTGAAGTTTCGGTAAACCCCGGCGGCACCTAGGCCGGTTGCGGTGAGCCGCGTGGCGACGCCGTTGCCGTAAGCAAAATTGCCGTACTGCGACATGGCCGTGAAATCGGTGCTTGCCCTAACGGTGCGGTACCCCACCGACCATGGATCGTTGAACGAGGTCGCAAAGTTGGTCACCGAACTGCGGATGTCGTACGTGGTGATGATCTGAGCGGAAGCGGCTCCGTTCAGCAAGCCAACGCCGGCACCTAGAAGGCAAACCAAAACAGTATTGCGAAACATTTTCAACACTAATCCCATTTATATCGGAAACCTAGAGTAATTCATCAGCTTTCCTCCCCAGCAAATTTGCCGGTGTTTGTTAAGAACTCCTTCAGAAGAGTTTGAGTGGTCCCTTCACGTCAAACTTCCGCGTTTGCGCTTGTATTGGTAGACTAGACTCTACTATCTTGGCTTGTTGATTTGACCAGAGTCGAACCCATGCGCACCGACGAACTGAATCCGAACCCACTGCCTGGCGAAGGCGACGATCTTTCGCTGCGCCCTCGGCGATTGTCGGAGTTCATCGGTCAACACAAGCTCAAGCAGAATCTCAGCGTCTTTATCGAAGCCGCTCGGGGCAGAAGCGAGCCCTTGGATCACGTGCTGCTTTACGGGCCCCCGGGTCTTGGCAAAACCACCCTGGCGCACATCGTTGCCAACGAGATGCGGACCACGATCCACGTCACCAGTGGACCCGCCATCGAGCGTCCCAGCGACCTAGTGGGCATTCTCACCAATCTAGATGAAGGCGCGGTGCTGTTTATCGATGAAATCCATCGGCTCTCGCGCGCGGTGGAGGAGTATCTGTACCCGGCGATGGAAGACCGTAAGGTCGATATCATGATCGGCCAGGGTCCGGCGGCGCGTTCCGTTCGAATGGACGTCCCCCCGTTCACTGTCATCGGCGCCACCACTCGGCAAGGGTTGCTCACGGGTCCGCTCCGAGACCGATTCGGCATCATCACTCACTTTGCGTATTACGACGAGAAAGCGCTGTACGAGATCGTTCGCCGATCGGCGGGGATTTTGGGCTACGGCATCAGCGATGTCGGTGCAGAGGCGATCGCATCGCGGTCTCGCGGCACGCCCCGAATCGCCAACCGACTTCTGCGTCGGGTGCGAGACTTCGCCCAGGTGGACGGCTTGGAAGCTATCGACGCGAAGATTGTGGACAAGGCGGCGGACGCGTTGGAGATCGACCCGCTCGGTC
Source organism: uncultured Fimbriimonas sp. (assembly GCA_964488265.1). Classification (GTDB taxonomy): domain Bacteria; phylum Armatimonadota; class Fimbriimonadia; order Fimbriimonadales; family Fimbriimonadaceae; genus Fimbriimonas. Next base: position 471 of record CAZAVC010000217.1, on the reverse strand, counting down.
TGGATCGCGTGGACCGCACTCTTTTGGGCGTAATCATCGATCGCCATAAGGGTGGTCCGGTTGGGCTGGATACCATCGCCGCCGGAACGGGTGAAGACGCGACAACGATCGAGGATGTTTACGAGCCGTATCTGATTCAGATTGGAATGCTGACGCGCACGCCTCGGGGTCGATGCGTGACGTCGTCGGCGTATCGGCACCTGGGTCGGCCCGAGCCGACGGACGGATTGCTGAGTTAGCGGTCGGGGTGGAGGGAAACCCTCAAATTTCAACCGGTTGAGGGTTTCGCAGAACCATCATTCGCCAGGGAAATCTGGGCGAGTCGGCTTCCTTGAAAGCGGCAGAGCCGCGACCATCATCGTAGCCCAGGGTTTCAACCCTGGGAATGGAGATCACCCTGCAGAAGCTGAACGGCGGGGTCGTGGCAAGAGCGTCTTCGTATCGCGCGCTTCAGTCTTCGGAGTATCTGGC
>CAZAVC010000216.1:0-4574 GCA_964488265.1 uncultured Fimbriimonas sp. | reverse complement strand
TCGTAGGTCTGCCAAAGCCATACTCTAGATACGAGCTTGTGCGGAACCACCCGTCGCATGATCGTGGAGACAAAAATTGGGCGATACTCGATACGAACTCGGCATTCTTGGCGGCGGACAACTGGCGCGAATGTCCGTGATGGCCGCCCAAAGGCTCGGCATCTCAACGCTCACACTGGATGCGGACGCTCAATCTCCCGCCGCACAGGTGGGACCTGCCGTTCAGGGTGCGATCACAGATGCGCACGCAATCGCGGAAGTGATGAGACGGTGCGACTACATCACGTTCGAGAACGAATTCATTCCCGCCGAAACCCTTCGCGAGGCATGCCAACTGGCAGATTTCGATCCTGCGCGAGTCACCCCGTCGATCGATTCGCTACAGGTGATCCAAGACAAACTCCTTCAACGGCAAGCGTACACGGCAAGCGGGGTTCCGAGCCCGAAGGCGGTCGAGGCAAAGGATGCCGACTCTCTAGGGTTTCCAGGCGTGCTCAAGGCTCGTTTTGGTGGCTACGATGGCAAGGGCACGCTCTACGCACGGACAATCGACGACTATCGAGCGGCGAAGACTCGCTGGGAGAATCAAGAGTCGTTGGCATTGCCAAGGCAAGGTTGGCTTGCCGAGGAAATGGTCTCTTTCAAGCGCGAGCTTGCGGTGATGGTGACGCGCTCAAAAGACGGGCAAATCGGCCTCTTCCCAACCATGGTAACCGAGCAGACCGACCATATTTGCGACCTCGTCTATCCTGCGGACGACTCGATCGATGACCGCGCCAAGCAAGTGGCACTCAGGGCGGTGGAAGCAGTCGGAGGTCACGGTCTTTTTGGTGTGGAACTCTTCGAAAATGAAGATGGTGAGATTCTCGTCAACGAGATCGCTCCAAGGCCGCACAACACCGGACACTACACGCTGGATTGGAGCGGAACGTCGCAATTTGAGCAGCACGTCCGAGTCGCTACCGGACGCAACATCGACACCGATCCGAAAGGAGTCCCGGTCTGCATGGTCAACTTGGTCGGTCCTCCCGAGGGAGCGACCGACGATGCCGCACAAATCGATCTTGCCCTGAGGTCTGCCTCAGAAGCAGTGACTGCGGTCTCGCCTGCGGCACATATCCACTGGTACGGAAAGAAATCGTCAAGAAAGGGACGGAAAATGGGACATATCAACGTGTCCGGCCGAGGCAAAACCCTTCCGGAAGTCGACCTTCTTCGATCGATCGCCGCGATGCTTCGGGATACCTTCTATGAAGCATGGGCCAAGGCTGTGAAGGAGGGGAACAATGCCTAAGCGAGCAATCGTTTTGGTGCTGGACGGGTGTGGAGCGGGACCCGCTCCGGATGCCGAAATGTTCAACGATTTCGATCAACCCTCTACGATTCATAACGTTTGGAAGGCAGTCGGAGGCATCAACGCCCCGGTTCTCTCGAAACTAGGATTCTTCTCCGCGTGCGGAGTTCCAGATTCCGAGCTTGGATTGGACGGGTTTGTTTCCACGTACGGAAGACTCCAGGAAATGTCGATGGGCAAAGACTCGGTCACGGGTCACTGGGAGATGATGGGCGTTCATACCGAGACCCCATTCCCGACCTACCCGAACGGTTTCCCTGAACACCTGGTGCAAGCTTTCGAAGAACGAATCGGCGCAAAAGTGTTGGGGAACAAACCTGCAAGCGGTACCGCAGTATTGAATGAGCTTGGGGCTGTGCACATGGCGACAGGTAATCCCATTCTCTATACAAGCGCCGATTCCGTCTTTCAAGTCGCCTGCCATGAAGAAGTCGTTCCCATCGAGCGGCTATACGAAATGTGCAGGATCGCGCGAGAAATTTGCTCAGAGCCGAACAACGTTCAGCGCGTGATTGCTCGGCCCTTCCTCGGCAACGCAACGGATGGTTTCCAACGAACGGAACGCCGCAAAGATTTTCCGCTCCCCGCTCCCGCCAATTTTGTGGACCACGCCAAGGACGTGTTTGGAATTGGAGTGATCCCCGAACTCTTCGACGGTCGTAACTTCCGCCCGGTGCGTCGCACCCAAAGCAATCCGGAGCATGCCCTGATGCTCACTGAGGCTATGTCCACCGACGCGCGATTCATCTTTTGTAACTTTGAAGACTTCGACATGTTGTACGGGCACCGCAACGACCCTCAAGGGTTTGCCAGATGCCTGGAGTCTTTCGACGTGATCTTAAAGTCGGTTTTGGACGCCTTAACGGAAGAGGATCTGCTGATCCTCACCGCCGATCACGGAAACGACCCGACCTCTGAGTCCACCGACCACTCGCGCGAATACGTGCCCTTTGTGACCACGCAAAAAGGGGCGACTTCGGCAGCGGCATTCGGGGATCAGCAGGGGTTGTGGAACGTTGGAAGTGCAGTGGCCGGGCATTTAGGACTTCCGTTCAACTTTCCGAGTCACGAATAGCGGTCAACCACCGATAATAGAAGGGTCGCTTGGAACAACGAGGTTCTCACGGCATTCATTGCCATGATGAACCCTCAATCTTGCACTCCAAGCGAGCCTTATCGCGGGCTCATCCACCGGTACGGCTTCCGCCTTGATATCCAAGGTAAGGAATCCCCCGTGACTCTTCACGAAGGGAACACCCCGCTCATCGAGACGCCTCGCCTGGCCGATCGAATTGTGCCGGGCGGAAGGCTGTTCGTGAAGTACGAAGGGCTCAACCCAACCGGGTCGTTCAAAGATCGGGGCATGACCACTGCGATGACTCAGGCGGTCCATGAGGGGGCAAAGGCAGTTATCTGTGCGAGCACGGGTAACACGGCAGCTTCTGCCGCTGCCTACGCTGCCAGAGCGGGTCTCACCTGCGCCGTGCTGATTCCAAGCGGCAATGTTGCCTTGGGCAAGCTTGCGGGAGCGCTCGCATACGGCGCAAAGGTCATCGCCATCGATGGTTCGTTCGATGACGGACTCCGCATCGTTCGGGAACTGGAAGGGGTCCGAGGGCTCGCGTTTGTGAACAGTGTGAACCCTGCTCGACTGCAAGGTCAAAAGACCGCCGCCTGGGAGGTTTGCGACCAACTGGGCGATTTTCCGGATTGGCTATGTCTCCCCGTCGGAAACGCAGGCAATATCTCGGCTTACTGGATGGGCTTTCAAGAGTGCCTGGCGGGCAAGTGTGGTGGTCTAGATTGCCAAGCCTGCGGCAGAGTTCGTGTGCCGGAAAGGGGGCTTCCTCGGTTGCTGGGTGCGCAAGCGGCAGGAGCGGCCCCGCTCGTGCTCGGCCACCCGGTCGCCAAACCAGAGACCAAGGCGACCGCCATCCGAATCGGTAATCCGGCCCGAGGTCAGCAAGCTTTACAGGCAATCAAGGAGTCTAACGGACATCTCTGTGCGGTAACCGACGAGGAGATTTTCAAAGCCTACGGGAAGGTGGCGAAGGCTGAAGGCGTCTTTTGCGAGCCCTCGTCTGCAGCCGGGATCGCCGGGCTGAGGCAAGCGGTGCAAGAAGGCAAGATCGACCCGAAAGGAAAAACTTTCGTCTGCGTCCTCACCGGACACGGAATGAAAGATCCAGACTCGGTTATATCGTCGGGCGCACCAATACACAAAGCGGCAGCGGACGTTGCGTCGGTGCTGAAGGAGATTGAGCGATGATTCGGGTTCGAATTCCGGCTACTTCGGCGAACCTCGGTCCGGGGTTCGACTGCATGGGTCTCGCTCTCGATCTTTGGAACACCTTCGAACTGAACCTTACGGACGATTCAGAAGGAGTTCGGGTGACGACCATCGGCGAAGGCGCAGGCATGCTTCCTACGGGCGAGAAGAACCTCACCGTCAGTGTCTTTTTAGAAGAGCTCGATCGTCTGGGCGAAGCCAGGCCCAAGGGCATTCATATTGTCACGCACAACACAATTCCTTGTGCCAGCGGCATGGGGTCTAGCTCCACCGCCACGCTTGCTGGCGTGCTTTTTGCCCATGCGGTAGCCAAGGCTCGCCGAGGGGAAGACCCAGCCGACCTTGATCGAGCAGCCGTTCTAGAGAGTGCCGTCGCCATAGAAGGTCACGGCGACAACGTTGCCCCTGCTCTTTTGGGCGGCTTTGTGATTGTCGTCCCCGACGAAACCGGAGTGATCACCCAGCGCGTGCCTACCATCCCCGTCAAGACCGTGGTGTGCGTTCCGGCCTACAACTACCTCACCTCTCAAGCTCGGGCCGCTCTCCCCGCCGAATACAGCAAAGCCGATGCGATTTATAACATTGGTCGGGCGATGCTTGTTGCCGAAGCGCTGCGGGCCGGCGATGACGATCTCCTTCGTCGAGCCATGACCGATCGCATTCACGAACCGTATCGTCTCAGTTCGATTCCAGGTGCCCAACAGGCAAAAGATCGAGCGCTGGAGGCGGGAGCCGTTTCGGTCTGCCTCAGTGGGGCCGGACCCGGTGTGATCGCCTTCGCTCGCGATGGATTTGATCGCATCGGTCGAGAAATGAACGCCGCATTCGCTGAAGCTGGGCTCACCTCTCGGTACTGGATTCTTGACGCCGAGCCCAACGGAACCCGCATCGGGCGCCTTCCGGTATAAGGCGCTTCAGGTTTAAGCGGCT
>CAZAVC010000215.1:0-4599 GCA_964488265.1 uncultured Fimbriimonas sp. | reverse complement strand
GCAAGACTCTGGACTCTAGCCGTCTGAGCCTGGCATGCCGGGAGTCGCCGAGCATCTTAAACAACCTGGAACTCGGATATCATTGAAGGGATGACTCGGACGGTTTCCCGATCGGCTACGGCATTGGCTCTCTTGCTGGCAACCCAGACTTTTGCCGCACAAGACGCCAACAAATATCTTCTGCGCATCAACGTGCAGGAAGGGGATCGTTACGAGTACGTCATCCGATTCAACGTTGATGGCGGCGATTCGCTGGGTCGACTCGGCGCACAAGTGCACATGGCTCAACGAGTCACGGGCGTGAAGGCGGATCAAATCGACTGGTCGGTGTACGTTGCCGGTCAATCCGTAAAGGGCAAGGGCATGATGACCACTGCCGAGACGATGGTCTCCGACCTCGACGAACTCAAGTACAAGCGATCCACCGATCGAAGGGGAAGCGCAGGGAAGATCGGGATGAGCGACGATCCAGGCGCGGCACTGGCGACCTCCAGTCCAGAGGTTCAATTTCCAGAACAACCCATCGCCGTCGGCGATTCTTGGGGCTACGAGATCGATATGTCGGGGACATCCTTGCAAGTAACGTCCAAGCTCGTTGCGGTGAGAGATGGGCTCGCGATCATTGAATCGGTGTTCGGCGCGAACGACGTGGTGACCCTCGTGGAGCCATATCGGTACGAATACGATCTCAAGACCGGAATGCTCCGGCTCAGCACGGGCAAGGCGAAGGTGAACCAGATGGGTGTGGAACTCAGCCTGAACTTCACGATGTACCGATTGGTCCCGAACCCGGTTTACGGCTTGAAGCCGCTCAACGCGAAGAGACAGGTTGGCATTCATGGGGTGCTCGACCGGTTCCTGAACGCGGGTGCGAATGTCGCTCCGGGCTGGATGTAATCCCAACCCACTTCACTTTTTAAGAGACACTGTCGAGGAAGCAATGGCGCTATCACGAGAACAACTTGCCCAACGAGCCGCGAAAGAACTTCGCGATGGCTTTTACGTCAACCTTGGGATCGGTATCCCAACGTTGGTGGCGAACTACATTCCGGAAGGAATGGATGTTTGCCTGCAGAGCGAAAACGGAATGCTCGGCCTTGGTCCATTCCCTTATGAGGGGGAAGAAGACGCCGACTTGATCAACGCGGGCAAACAAACCGTCACTGAAATCGAGGGGTCGTCTTACTTCAGCAGTGCCGATTCGTTCGCCATGATCCGAGGCGGGCATATTGATCTTTCGATTCTGGGTGCGATGGAAGTCTCTGCCGAGGGCGATCTTGCCAACTGGATGATTCCTGGCAAAATGGTCAAAGGTATGGGCGGCGCTATGGACCTGGTCGCCGGGGTCAAGCGAGTCGTGGTGGTGATGGAGCACACCAACAAAGCGGGCGACTCCAAAATTCTTCCGCAGTGTTCTTTGCCGCTCACGGGCAAAGCATGTGTGGACCTGGTGGTGACCGATCTTTGCGTCTTTTCGGTAGAGCGTGGCAAGGGTCTCACTCTCCTGGAACTGGCCCCTGGAGTGACGCTAGAAGAAGTACAGGCAAAAACGGCGGCTTCGTTCGAAGTGGCTTCTTCGCTTCACGAAATGGCTTTCGCATAGCCAAAAACCAAAGGAGCGTTCGGTGGCGGACGTTTTTTAGGAGCGCACTGCGCGGAATTCACGTTAAGATGTAATTGTGAATCTCGCGTCTGTAACCCTTGCCCTTATCTCTCTCGGCTGGTCCGGCGGAACGCCGCTGACTGAGGAGCAAGTCGATAGCTTCATCAAGAAAGTCGTAAATGCGGTGCCCGCCAACGAGCGCATGCAGCCTGCGAGTGTTCCTAAAATGGAAGCTGCCGTTAAGGAAGCCCTCGCCGAAACACCTCTGGAAGAGGCGACCGTTGAGCAACTGCGAAAAATCGCCGTCGGCGCGAATGCGATTCGGCTCGAGGCTCTGCGAGAAGCGCTCGCTCCGCAGTTGGCAAAGCATGCAGGCGCTCCCACGGTCGACGGTGCGGTTGCTTCGGTGCTCAAGTTCCAGTTTTATCCCGGTATGAGCCGACGCCAAGCAACGGGTCCGGCTGTGGAAGGCATGGCCGATGCATACGCAACCGCTCTGAAGCACGCGAAGCTCGGCGATCTTCTTAACTCTGAGCACGTCTCCGCAAGCACGGTTCTCAGTGGCTTTGCTGCATTCCCTGCAGCCTTGATCGAGAGCAAAGGAATCGCAGAATCGGTGGTTGCGGCATACAAAATGCCGATGTCCGGTCCGGCTCGACGTTCGCTGATCAACAACTTCGGTAGTGCATCGCGAGAAGGCTCCGGTTTCACCAAGGGTCAAATCGAGCAACTTCGATCCGCCACCCTGGGTCAAGTGCGAACCCATCTTTCCTCGTTGAATGGTCAAACGTCGGAAGCCGCGGTTCGCGAGACCAAGTACATGCAAGATGCAGAGAAGTTCCTGGACGGTCCGGCCGCAAAGGGAACCTTGGTAGGCAACCCCAGCCCGAACTTCACTTTCACCTGGTCGAGCAACGGCAAAATCCAATCCCTTGCTGATCTGAAGGGCAAGGTCGTCGTCATCGACTTCTGGGCAACCTGGTGCGGTCCGTGCATCGCCTCCTTCCCGGAGATTCGAGCGATGAAGGAGCGATACAAGAATGCTCCGGTCGTGATCTTGGGCGTCACCAGCCCGCAGGGATATCACATCGATCGATCCGACAAGGCTGCTCCGAAGCGAGTGATGACGGAGAAGGCGGAGATGGAGTACGAACTCATGCCGAGCTTCATGAAGGATCTGGAAATGACATGGGACGTGGCGTTCTCGACCGATAACGTGTTCAACCCGTACTTCGGAGTTCGAGGCATCCCGCACATGGCGATCATCGATGCGAAGGGCAACGTTCGGTACAACGGCATCCACCCGGCTGCCGACCCAACCGGAACCGTGAACAAGGTCGATGCCCTGCTGAAGGAAATCGGCGTCACCGTTTCTAACTAAGCGGTCGAAGGACAAAACAGAAAAGCCCCGGTCGATATCGGCCGGGGCTTTATTGTGTTCAAGAGACGATTACTTGTTCTTTCGTCGTCGAGCAAATGCGGCGAGTCCAATACCCATTACGGCAAGGCTCGCAGGCTCGGGAACGACCTGAATAGAAAGGCCGCCTTGGTTATCGGAGAAGTTGTCGTCCCACCAGTGGAAGAAGACTTCTTGGTTGGAAGCCAGGTTCAGCGTAATTGGGTTGAACAACCCTTCCGCTTCGGTGAATGCTGCGGCAGCAGTCGGCTCGTAAAAGCCCGGCGTGCTATTGATTCCACCGCCCGTTCCGTACTGGGTGAAGTTGGTAGAGGGGTCTAGACCTCCAAGAGTGATGCGCAGTGCCCACTCCCAACCGCGACCGGAGGAAACGGTTCCAAACCGATTGACCGCAGTGAAGTTTGCCCCTGGGGTTGGTGGAGCGACGGGCGTGATCTCGTAAGTGCCCGGTCCGAGCATCATCTTCGTGCCGACGTACTTCAACGAACCGACAGTTACTTCGTCGGGGTTTTGACCCAGTTGCGAACTGATGTTAACAATAGTTGCCTGCGAACTCGCCGCAACAACAAAGATTCCCGTGCTGAGCACAAGTGTAAAAAGCCGTCCTTTCATTCTCAAATCCTAAACACAACCCCCGCCAGCGCAAGGGTCACATTGAGTTTAGGCGCAATTTTCGTACCGAGGGTTCCGCATAGGCAGAACCCGGTACTACCACGAGGCTGAAGGTCGCGACTACTCGCCGAACTGGGAGAGAACGCCCTTCACCTGATTGCGAATGAAGTGTAATGAGTGGTTCTTCAACGGTCGAAGCACCTTCACCGCCGCCGGATCACCGTAGATCGCAAGACCCGTGATCGCGGTCGAGAGGATTCCGTAAGACCGGTTGCGAGCGCCCTGTTCGAGCATCTCATAGACCGATCGGTCGCCCTTCTCATCCTTCATCACCGCCAATTGGATCATCGCCGCCTTACGGACTGGGGCGGGAGCCTTGGCTCGAATGGCTTCCCATGAGAGGGAGCGTGCCAGCTTCGGATTCTTTCGAGTGAGCCAGCCAAGCGCATCGGTGCGAATGCCCATGTCATAGGTTGGGGTCTTCCACCCTTGCTGAGCCAGTTTCTCGTCGTTGGTAAGCGAGAGAAGCGAGTTGAACGCGGTCCGCTTGAGAGCCTCGTTCGGGTGAGACTCGAACACCTGCTTGAGCTTGACCAGGACTCGGTCCTCATTCTTGAACCTTCCGAACTTGCCAAGGATGGAGTTCACCAACCGGAGATCGGTGTTCCCGTCGACCATCGCCATAAGCGTGTCGAGGTTTTCGATCTGATCGATGAGGCCTATCTTCAGCCCAATCGTTGGCTCGCCGGCGAGTAGCTCCGTTGCCACCTTGTCTCCAAAGGGCTGACCCGGGATGCCAAGCACTCGTTGGCGATCACCCGCGTTTTCAGCGGCCTTCCACAGTCGCAACCTCTCCTCGGCGGTAATGGTCGGATACTGCACGCGGCACATGAGCCAACTGCCCGGGTCCACGAAGAACGTCTCCCCATCCGCGATATCCAACGTCTGAGAGCTGTTCGGCCCGTAG
>CAZAVC010000214.1:0-4600 GCA_964488265.1 uncultured Fimbriimonas sp. | reverse complement strand
GCCTTTTCCTTTTTTTATATCTTGTATATTTTCTATGCTTAATTTTTTTTTTAATTCTTTATTTACTAATTCATTTAATTTTGAATTTTTATTTTTCTTTTTAGACTACTTTTTTTCGAGTTTCTCGGTCTGAACTGCCGCCTTGGCCATGCTCGGCTCTAAGGTGGAGAGCCCAATGCTTACCGTAACTTTCCGTAAGCGCCACGAAGTCGAAGCCACTTTTTCACGAAGTCGCTCCGCAACCTGCTGAGAGGCTTTGGGATCGGCGTTGACCAAAATGATGCAGAACTCCTCTCCACCATAGCGCGCAACAATGTCTCCCTTACGCGCCGCTCGCTGGAAGATGCGTCCAAGCTGACGCAGAACGTAGTCGCCTTCTTGGTGCCCGAACGTGTCGTTGAACGCTTTGAAGTGATCCACGTCGATCAGCATGACCGAAAGCGGAGCCCCGGTTCGCACCGCCTGATGGTAGTACTTCTCCAAGAATTCTTGGAACGCTCGGTGGTTGGTCAGCCCAGTAAGTCCATCGGTGGTTGCCATCTGGTGCAACCGCTGATTGGCTCGACTCAACTGCTTGTTCTTTTTCTCCAGCATGGATGCAAGGCGATTCGCCACGCTTACCTGCTCCTCCAACAGTCGCTTTTGTTCGCGCTGCTCGGAGACGTCCACAAAGGTGCTCACTGCGCCGAGAACGGTATTGTCTTCAGGCGATACCACCGGAGCCGCGTTGACGTTCAGCCATCGAGTCGTGCCGTCTCGCATGACGTAACCAAGCTCAACATTTTCGCTCACGTAGCCTTGGTCCAACGCACGGATTCCGGGACGCTCGCTATGGTCGATTGGCTCGTTGAGCGAGTTCACGACCTCCACAACGCCGGGGCTCTTGTAATCACCTGAAGGGAGCTTTTCGATACCGATCATTCGCAAGGCGGCGTCGTTGTAGAACACAATTTCCGCTTCCGGCGACAGCAGAGTCAATCCTGCCTGCATGGAATTCACGATCGCCCGCATCAACGCTTCCGATTGCACGATCTCTTCATGCTGGCGGTGAATCTCCGTTAGGTCTTGAACGGTTCCGATGATTCGACCGTCGACCATCAACCTTCGTGCACTTGCCCGAACGTACTTCTCGGTTCCGTCCGCCGCAATCACCCGACCTTCCAAAGTTCGTGGAACCCCGTCTCTCACAACGCCCAAAAAGGCCTCGGCAAACCGCTTTCGATCCTCGACGTGGAAGTGATTGAAGATCGCTCGGAAGGTTGCCGTCGTCTGAATCTCAGACGTGGCTGAATATCCGTACAACCGCTTGAGCTGAGGTGACCAAGTGAATTCGCCCGTGTGAACGTTTCCTTCAAAACTGCCTACACCCGCCAGCTCTTGCGCATCCAGAAGATCGGCGCGCATGCGCAAAATATCGCGCTCGGCGCTAATTCTTTGAGTCTCTTCAACCAGTTGGATGAACACCATTTGCTCGCCCAAGATTTCCGCCCTGGTCGAACAACATTCCAGGATTCGCCGTTCCCCTTCTAGATTGCAGATCTCCACTTCTTCACGCAGCGAATCTTTACGACGCGCTTTGCGGAAGAACTTGCCCAAGGCGGTTCGTGACTCTTCGTCCAGCGACTGAAGCAGGTCGGTCGAACGTCGAGGTCGGCTCTCTTCAGAAAGACTCAAATGCCGAAGGGCAGCTCCGTTGATCTCAAGATCGGTTCCCCGATCGTTCATCAGCAAGAAGCCGTCCACCGCTTGGTCGAACAAGACGCGGAATTTTCCTTGGCTCAGATACTGCTCGGTGACGTCGTAAAAAAGCCAAGCTTCGCCCGTTTCTAAGGCGAACCCCGAAAGATGGAAATATCTTGCTCCGCCCTTACCCTGTCGGAACGGCACGGTTGGTCGCACTGAATAGCGACTCTTTCGGATCGACTTGAGAAGCTCTTGGGCGGTCGCGTAGTCGCTGCCCGCCACACGCTCTAGCCAAGCATCGAACGTGGCAACCGAGTCTCGCTCCGCACCGATCATTTCATGACCGCGTCGGTTAATCCAAACCTTGCCGTCTTCCACAAACACCGCACCTACCGGAAGGCGGTCGATCATGGTTCGAAGGGAGTCGTGCTGTTGTTGTTTGACAACCTTGGAGCGTTGCTCAACGGTTACATCCGCCATCGCTCCAACGGCACCCGTGATCTTTCCATCCGCGGATCGAAGCGGGAAAGCAGAGAGGAGAACATCGCGCTCCGTCCCGTCATCAAGGTGGAGGGTCATCGGGATGTTGTTGAACGGACTTCCGTCGAACACCTCTCCCAAAATTCGGTCGACCCCTTCGTTCACCCCTTCGCCGTGCAGAACGTCGCGAATATCCTGAGTGAATGTGATGAACGATTGAACACCCGTGAGCTCTTCGCAGGCCGCATTCCATTCAAAGACAAGCCCCTCTGAGTCGACCGTGAAGGCCGCAATCGGAATACCTCTAAACAGTTCTTCAAAACGTTTAGAAGCAACCCGGTACGCCTCGTTGGTGATCTCGAGGCTTTCTAGGGCTTCCTGTAACCGATGCTCGATCTCTTCCGGATCGCTCTCGGGCGTTTGTTCTTCGGGCCCAGGAACGTCTCCATAAGGAATGTCTCCGTATCCGTACCCGGAAACGCAGACCAGAAGCGCGGCAAGAATAGCAAACAGGAACGGATGACCCAGACCTTCAGAAACGCTGAACCAACCCCAGGGAGACATCCCCTGAAGTTGATTCAACGTTTCGATATCGGCACCGAACATCTTGCGACGAAAGGCTGGGCGTGGATCAACGGTCACCGTAGTACGTTCAGTGACAATTGGGCACACTTGGCCTTACCAGAATGTTCGGACGACGACTTTCCGTTCCGCAGGGATGTTGAAAGAAGGAAGTACCGGCATAAGTGCGGGTTTGGCGCTTTCTAGTCTTTCAACGGAACCCAGATTTCAGTGACAAGTTCCGATTCTGGAACCTGCCCGGGCATGTTCAAATACCGCTCGAAGCACAGGCCATCCCCGGCGATAAAATCGTGGTCGGGCATGTCTTGGCCCATAAAGCGGTTCCAAGCGTCACCCAGCCCAGAGTACGGTCCAACGTACTTGCCGACTACATACTTGCCTCCGGGCACTTCCAAAAGGGCGAGCCCCTCCGGAAGACTCTCCGGCACGGTGTGAAGTTCCACCCCGGCCGCGGATCGAAGTTGGTCGGAGGGCACCTGCGATGGATCGTCGAAGTAGATCGCGATCGGCATTGGGAGGGTGGGAAGGTTGAAAGCATGCGGCATGAGAGCCTCGAAGGCCGCCCCAATGGTGTCGTACGGGCCCACATGGTGTCGGACAACGAGGGTCTTGGCTTGAATGGTCTGGGTTTCTAGTTGCATTGCGGCATCGCCTCGGAAAACAATCTCCACCTCTCGCCCGAAGTGAATTTCGCTAGGACATGGCAGGTACGGGTTGCCCCCCTTTGCCCGAAACTCGATCGGGCTCCGGTGGAATCGCTCTCGAAAAAGCCGGGAGAACGCCTCTAGCGAATACCCTGCTTCCATCGCAATCTCGCTCACCGTTTGGTTGCTCGCTAGCAGTTGCAGGGCCGAACGCTCTAAGCGGAGTCGGCGAACCAGATCGATCGGTGTCTCTCCGATCAGACCCGCGCAGACCCGGCTGAAGTGAAACGGGCTAAACCCCGCTTCATTGGCAAGCTCGCCACTTGTCCATTGGCGATCGAGGTCGCTGAGGATTTCGCGGGTCAGTTGGGTCAGCCGAGCTTCGTGGTCGAGGCGAGCGGTGGATTTCATTTCCTGCCGATCACTTTACGGTCAAGGACGGGGTTTGGGTTTGACCGAAACTGCGCTGTGGGGTGAGGACATTATTCCACACAACGGTTAAGGACCCAATTTCGCTTCGTTCCAGTCCAAAGAATAACACACAACATAGTAATCCCGAAAGGATGTAGGAACTCTTGAGACAGCCCACCCTTGATCTTAGTATTTATAAAAAGCCGTCTATTAATGGAGACCGGGTAAGTATTTCCCTTATACTCCTTTTCGCATTGAGTTCATCCAACAAGAGACTCCAAGAAAGGACCGAGAAAGCTACCAGTATTGATATGTGCTCCCGATTTACTCTAGCCTTCCAACCGAAGAGTCGATTCACCTCAGTGAAATCCATCGATAGAAGATCTGCATGACAAGCAGAGTTAAGATAATCGATTTCCCTATAAAGCACTCTCAGATAATTTTTGGAAACGTAACAACTCTCAGACATATTTAAAACATAGTCGATGCGACTTGTGAGGCTCCTCTCAGAAGACCAACTATTTTCGTGACGGTAATGATCTCTCCATTCCATTCTTCCTTGCCTTATCCACTCGAGCATCTCTCCCTCTATAGGAAATAGTCGTTCAGGTGATTCCATCTGATTGTAGCTGTCAAATCTATTCTTAATTTTATCCAATTTTACCATCCAGTATCCAAAAAAACGAGCGAGCTCTTCCACATAACTCTCGCGACTTTCAAGCTTCTTCCCATAGAGAAAACAAATGGAAACGTAGGCTTCCAATGCAGGACGAACGAGGGCTGCAGCCTCAGAACCGTGA
>CAZAVC010000213.1:0-4601 GCA_964488265.1 uncultured Fimbriimonas sp. | reverse complement strand
GTTTCCTTAGACAGGCCCAGAGCGAGAAGGTTTTTGGCTTCTTCGCCGGGGTTGGCTAGCGAGAAGAGCACTTTGCCCAAGGGAAGGGCGCCAACCATCTTTTCCCATCGAGCAAGCTGGGCGAGAACGACTCCCTCCTCTTCACTCGAACCCTCATCGCTTTTCGCCTTGCCTTTCTTCCCAGAGGCTCTCGCCTCCTCTTTTTCACGCCGCCTACGTTCGATCTCGTCTTGATAGGCTTGGATATCGGGATCATGAATGAGATCGCCCATGCCCGCACCCTCGTTGCTTTGATAACCACGCCTTTTAGCAAAAAGGAAGAGGATGCGGCCAAACTCAATTGCGGTCAGGTCTTCGTCGTAAGCCCGCGACCAGATGTCGTAGGGGAAGAACCGTGTTTCCAACAAATCAGGGAACGGGTTCTCAAAATCTTTTGCCAGGCCGGCCTGGATGAGGGCTCGAAGGACCTGTCGTCGTCTCAGAGCCTTTCGTTGAACTTGCCTCCTTTGGAGTCGAGCTTTGCGACGCGCGAGATTTTTGGTTTCGTTCTCTTTCTTCGCATCGTAAACCTCCTCAAACTTTCTCACGCCAAGATCGACAAGTTCGGCATCAGCCTCATCATTGGGAACCTTTACCAGTGCCCAACCTATAGAGGAAGTGCCCATATCTAGCCCAAGAATGTATTTTTCAGCTTGCGATTTCATGGCTTATTGCGTATCATAACACCTGTATCAGATCAGGTTTTGTGGCATCTCCCTAACAAGGGACTCCTTTTGCAGGAGGCCCGCAATAAACCAAATTCTCATCGAATTCTTGCGAGGAATCGAAAGTAAGGGTCTCCCTAGGGAGGCCCTTTTCAATTGGCGCCGCCTCACCTTGCGCATCGTTCATAATTGAACGTCTGGCTCAGCAGGGAAGAGAATGAAAGGCCTCGTCGAAGAAATCCAGCGTCGTAAGACCTTTGCCATCATCTCGCACCCCGACGCCGGTAAGACCACGCTCACCGAGAAGCTGCTCCTGTACGGAGGTCAGATTCAAATGGCGGGGTCGGTGAAGGCTCGCCGCAACCAGCAAAAGGCGACCTCCGACTGGATGGAGCTAGAGAAGCAGCGCGGAATCTCGGTCACCTCCACCGTTCTGCAGTTTGAATACGAAGGGTACGTGCTGAACCTGCTGGACACCCCCGGCCACAACGACTTCAGCGCCGACACCTACCGAACCCTCACCGCCGCCGACAGTGCGGTGATGCTCATTGATAACGCCAAGGGCGTGGAAACGCAGACCAAAAAGCTTTTTGCGGTTTGTCGGCAGCGCGGCATCCCCATCTTTACGTTCATCAACAAGATGGACCACCCCGGCATTGGTCCTTTGCCCCTCCTCACCGAGGTCGAAGACGTGCTGGGCATTCGCAGCGTGCCCGTAAACTGGCCGATCGGTCAGGGCGATGAGTTCCGAGGAGTCTTAGATCGACACACCCGACAAGTACACCTCTTCGAGAAGACGGCTCACGGTGCCACCAAGGCCGCCACAACCGTTCTGAGCCTAGACGACCCGGAACTGATCACCCTACTCGGCGAAAAGCTGTACGACCAACTTCAAGAAGACATCGAGCTGCTCGACATCGCGGGCGAAGAGCTCGATATGGAGCGCGTGCTTCGTGGGGAGCTCACCCCGGTGTTCTTTGGTTCGGCAATCACCAACTTCGGTGTCGAACCGTTCCTGAAACGATTTCTGCAGATGGCGCCTGGTCCGACCCCTCGCCCCACGGACAAAGGGGAAATGGCCACCGACGCCCCATTCAGTGGATTCGTCTTCAAGATCCAGGCGAACATGGATCCCAACCACCGGGACCGGATCGCGTTCATGCGCATTGTCAGCGGGAAGTTCGAGAAAGACATGGACGCCATCCATGCCCGGACGGGCAAGAAGCTACGACTTTCTCGGCCTCAACGCTTGTTCGCCCAAAGCAGGGAAACCGTGGAAGAGGCCTACGCGGGCGACATCATTGGGTTGTCCAACGTCGGTGCGTTCTTGCTCGGCGATACGCTGGTGGCGGAAGGGAAGCAGGTGTTCAACGAGGTTCCGCACTTCATGGCGGAGACATTTGTGCTGCTGCGGTCCCTGGATATCGGCCGATTGAAGCACTTTGAAAAGGGCGTATCTCAGCTTTGCGAAGAGGGTTTGGTAGACCTTTATTGGGACAAACGGTCCCAGTCTCGTGACCCGATTCTTGGGGCGGTCGGCCGATTGCAGTTTGACGTTGTGCAGTTTCGACTAGAGGTCGAGTACGGCGTTCGCACCGTCGCCGAGCCGCTGAGCTTCGAGATGTTCCGCTGGATTGATGGCGACTGGGATTCGGTGAAGAGTATCTACTGGGCGCAGTATGGTCGACCCGTGGAGGACGATCACGGCAACCTCGGTGTGCTGCTCCAAAACGAGCGCTCGATGAACTTCTTGCTCGCAAACAACAAGGGCCTGACCTTCTTGGAGAAAAGGCCAGGCACTTAAAACCTCTTGGCTTTCGTTACGCAAAGGCTATAATGAAGATGTAGGCTCGGTTTAGAGATGCTCTTCGGACCATTTCGAAAACCCTGCCTTCTTTTTTTATGAGCTATTTGCTCTTCATGGATGAGAGTGGTCACGACCACCGGACGATGCCTTTTGAAGTGCGCGGAGGAATTGCAGTCCACTCGCGACAGGTCTGGCCACTGATCAAGGCTATTCGTCAGCTAGAGCGCGAATGCTTTGGAGCGCATCTCCATGAACTCGGTTTTGAACTTAAAGGTGAGCGCCTTTTACGATCAAAAAACTTCAAGTTTGCAGGGCAACAGGCTCAGATGTCGGATGAAGAAAGATGTGAAGCCGTCCGTCGCTTCTTCGCAAAATCTTCACGAGCACAAGCTCCCTTGAGAATAGAATTCACTGCATTTGGGCAGGCTTGCCGAGAAATGGTCCGCCGATTGATGCAAACACTGCTCGACTTTGAAGTTGTGGTATTCGCTTCAATGATTCCAAAAGGTATGCGCCTCACGGTACCGGAGGGTGAGGGAACGCTCCGGGAAGACCAACAAGGAGTTCTCGAAAGATACTTTCGATTCTTAGCGGATAGAGGTGAGATGGGCTTGTTGGTTCTTGATGAATCCGATCGAACCGACGATAGGCGGTACCTGCGCCGGATGGAAAGGTTTTTCATTGAAGATTCAAGAGGCAGAGTGATGGCAGAGAGGATCGTGCCGGCACCCATGTTCGTGGCATCAGATATGTCGTATGCCATCCAAATTGCCGATATTGTCATCTATGCCATTAACTGGGGTTTTCGCGATGGCACTTCTGGAATCGAAGGGCAACTCCGTCAGGAGGTGGCTGATCTCTGTGCCCCCACACTGGAGCAGCTGCAATACGTTTCAACGGGCGATCCCCAAGATCCAACCTTGGTAACGCAGCGAAGCATTTTTTGCGTTTCGTAATAGTGACCTCGTCCCATCAATAGAGCTCAGAAACGAAGTCCTAACTGTTCTATCTAGCTAGATCAAACGGTAGCAATATGGTACAGGGCACTGCGGTCACTTCGAGCGAGCTTCCAGAATCACGATCGATCCTGCCGGGACGGTGACCTGCATTCCACCCGTTATCCATCCCAACTCCTTAGAAGCGATCTGAACCTTCATCGACTCCCGATTGGTCGCCCGCGGATCCCCCGCGAGCCGATGCTCGGTGACTTGCAACGATCCCGCCACCGGAAGCTTCACCCGAACCGGGATGTCCCCGCTTAGCCGACGAGACAGGAGAATCACCGACCATCGGTCGCCGTCTCGCATTGCGTAAGCCCCGATTGCATCAAAGGTGTCCTTGCCGCGAGTTACCTTCGGCGAGCCCGTCACCGTGAGCGACATGAGATCGCCCGAGGCGAACTTGTTGCGCATCTTCAGCGCGAGCCAACCTGGCGTAGGTCGAAAGCCGCGTGCGAAGTCGGTATGGCTGTTCCAATACGATCCCTGCCCGTAGCCAAGGAACGCCTGATCCGTGTAGCCGTAAGCGTACGATCCCATCCAGCTATCCAGCGCGGCAACCGCCATGGCAAGGCTCTTGCCGTACCGCTCGTTCACCTCAACCACATCGGCTGGGGCTGAGCCGGGAAGGGCGTACCCGCTCGGACCGCCTTCGTACGCCACAATGTCGTACGCCCGACCCGATTCGTTCAGCTTTCGCCAAGGCTTGCTCCAACCTTTCACGCTGGGTTCCATGCCTTGGACCCACCCTAGGAGCGTTGCCTGAATCCCGGCGTCGTCGTACGTTTTCTGGCTGGAATCTCCAGTCTCCCACTTCGGACCCACGTAGTTGGCATGGCCCAATCCATCCACATGGGGGTTGCGAACCAACGCCTCCTCTCCATAGCCAGAGACTTTGCCGGAGTCGTCGATATCACCGTTGTAGAACGCTCCTAGGACGAACTTGATCTTCCCATCCAGCTTCAAAGCAGACCACTCCGGTCGACGCTTCATGCTCTCCACAAGGTGCCGGGTGAACAGACCGTATTCGGGCCCTCCCTGAGTCACCGCATTCCTAGTGGCAAAGCCGAGCCAGTCATCGGTCACCGCTCC
>CAZAVC010000212.1:0-4615 GCA_964488265.1 uncultured Fimbriimonas sp. | reverse complement strand
GCCGAGTTACTTGGCAGGAACGGTCGAGAACCAGTAGTCGGTCACCGACTTGAACGTCTTGCCTGGTCGAAGAATGGTGGTTGGGAACTTAGGCTTGTTCGGCGAATCCGGGAAGTGCTGCGTCTCCAAGCAGAATCCGCTGCGCTTGAGATACTTCACCCCTCGCTTGCCCGTAAGGGTGCCGTCTAGGAAGTTGCCCGAGTAGAGCTGAATACCGGGTTCGGTGGTGTACACCTCCAGCACTCGGCCCGACTTTGGAGCCACCACTCGAGCCGCCTTTGAAAGTTGTCGGGGAGCGGTGGCGAGCACAAAGTTGTGGTCGTATCCGCCGCCGTAGGTGAGCTGAGTGTTCTTCGCGCTGATTCTTGCGCCGATGGTTTGTGGCTTTCGGAAATCGAACGGAGTGCCCGCCACGCTTGCGTAAGAACCCGTCGGGATGAGTCCCTTGTTAACCGGGGTCATCTTGTCGGCAAAGATCTGAAGGCTATGGTTGGTGATCAAACCGTTCCCTTCGCCTTCTAGGTTGAAGTAGGCGTGGTTGGTGGGGTTGAACGGAGTTGCCTTGGTTGAGGTTGCGGAGTACTCCATGCGAACCACATCTCCCTTGGGAGTGGAGATCAGTCGGTAGATCACCTTCAAGGTGACTCGGCCCGGGAACCCTTCTTCCTTATCCGGACTCGTGTAGGTCATTTCAATCGCCGGATCGTTCATGTTGGGCACCTTTGCCACCCAAACGCGCTTGTCAAATCCTTTTACGCCGCCATGGAGATTGCAGGGCATTCCGGCAGGGGTGTTGTTGGCCGCTAGCTTATAGGTCTTACCGTCAAGGGCAAACTTAGCTCCGCCAATCCGGTTGCCGTATCTACCCACGATGCATCCGAAGTAAGGCGACTTGTCTTCGTACTCTCGAAGCGTTTTGAATCCGAGCACGACATCGGAAGCCACTCCGGCGTTGTTCTTGGTCCAGAGTTGAACGATCGTAGCGCCGTAGTTGCTGACGACCAGCTTGGTGCCCTTGGGAGTGCTCATCGTGAAGAGCTTCACAATGGCGCCGTTCTTGGTTTTGCCCCAATCGGAAATGGCGATCTTAGAACCCGGTGCCGGGCGAGCCTCTTGTTGCGCCGCCGAACAAACCGTCATGAGCGCCATTGCGCCCAAGGTGACGCAAAAAATCTTCTTTGTGACCATTTTCCAAGAATATCCCGCTCACCCCCTCTCTGCAACGAGTTCCGATAGACGAGGGCGTGTGATAGTCTGCGAATCATGCCGGTATCGGTTTTTTCTATAGGACTAGCCTTTTCTCTTCTCTCTTCGCCAGGCAGTTCGGCGATGGGTGCTGGGGCAAAGGTTCCTCAACCCCAAGGGCTCAAACCGGTGAGTTATTTGCAGGTAGAGCTCAAAGACAAGCTGTGGACGGCGCTCCAGAAGATCAACGCGACAAAGTCGATCTGGCATCAGTTCCAAGAGCTAGAGGCAACGGGTCGTCTGCAGAACTTTCGCACCGCCGCCGCACGAAAGCGAACGGGCTATCAGGGTCTTATATTTAACGACTCGGATGTTCACAAGGTGCTCGAAGCTGGGGCGTACATCTACGGCAAAACCAAGGATCCAAAGCTCGACGCGAAGCTAGACGAGATCATTGGTCTGCTAGCGGCGGCGCAAGAGCCAGACGGCTACCTATACACCTCCATTCAGGTTCAATTCCCGGAGCAGAAGTGGAAGAATCTGCGCGATCTTCACGAGATCTACACGGCGGGGCACCTGTTCGAGGCAGCCGCCGCTCACTACCAAGCCACGGGCAAGAAGAACCTTCTCAACGTCGCCACCAAGCTTGCAGACCTTCTGTGCAAACGCCACCTAGACCAAGGAATTCCGGGTTATTGCGGTCACCCTGAAGCCGAACTCGCCTTGTTCAAGCTGGCCGACGCCACCGGAGAGAAGCGCTACTACGACCTTGCGAAGAAGTTCTTGGTGGAGCGTGGCTCGCAGTTCTTTGCCGCCGAGCACAACACGCCGCTCAAGGACTTCAACGGCGAGTACTGGCTAGACCATGAACCGATCCGTGAGCATCGGCAGATTGTGGGTCACGCGGTACGTGCGGCTTATCTATATTGCGGAGCCACCGATCTTGCCGCAAGAGAGAGCGATCCTAAGATCATCGCCATGTTGGACCGCGTCTGGCGTAACACTGCCGAGCGGAAGATGTTTGTGACGGGCGGCCTTGGTCCGAGCGCATCCAACGAAGGATTCACTCAAGATTACGACCTCCCGGAAGCGACGGCTTATCAAGAAACATGCGCCAGCATCGCGAACGTGTTGTGGAGCCATCGCATGGGCCTTCTTCATGGTGAGGGCAAGTACTTTGACGTCGCCGAGACGGCGCTGTTCAACGGAGTGCTCAGCGGCGGGTCGCTCTCCGGCGATCGGTACAACTACGTCAACCCGCTTGCAGGGTCGGGATCGCACCACCGGCGTCCTTGGTTTGAATGCGCTTGCTGTCCTCCAAACCACTCGCGAACCATCGCCATGGTCGGTGGGTATCTCTACGCCCAGAGTCAAGATACTCTCGCTGTGACGGAGTACGCCTCTTCGACGGGATCGACCGAAATGGGCCCAGATAAGGTTGCGTGGCAGGTCGAAACGGGTTACCCGTGGAAAGGGGATGTCAAGTTCACCTGGTCGAGTGCGCCCTCTAGGGCGGCAAACGTCAAGTTCCGAATTCCAGTTTGGGCAGGTGTCGAAAAGCTGAATGTCACGGTTGCGGGAAGCAAGCAAGACATCCTAGTGGAAGGCGGATTCATCACTCTGAATCGAACGTGGAAAGCGGGTGATTCGGTGCAGTTTGATATTCCGTTCCGAGTGCGACGCGTGGAAGCTCACCCGAATGCAGACATGCTCGCGGGCAAGAGTGCGCTGGGTTGGGGACCCATGATCTACTGCCTGGAAGGGACGGATAACAAGTTCGATTTCGATCGAGTTGGCTTCCCTGCTTCTTCGCCCGTCCAGGCCGAGTGGGAGTCTGGGATTTTCCCGGGAACTCCACTTTCGGGCATCACGGTTTTGAAAGGCAAGCTGATTTCGATGGGCGAAACGAACTGGGCGGGTCGGCTCTATGCGGATGCGGCTCCAGTTCAGGAGGTCTCGTTCAAAGCCATTCCGTATGCTTTCTGGGATAACCGCCCTGCGGGTCCGCTAAAGGTTTGGCTCCCCAACACTCCTCCGGCAAGCTCGGCTAGAGGTCTCGAGAAAACGGCGAAGATCTCCCTTTCTTTTGTGAGCGGAAACTGCGTTCCCGCCGGAGCCGCCGATGGCATTGTTCCCAAGACAAGCGGAATCACGGGAGCCCGCCAGTGCCACTGGTGGCCTCACAAGGGCCCCGAAACGGGCGTTGCCGAAGAGTGGATCGAATACACCTGGGACAAGCCCCAGACCCTCTCTTCTAGCAGAGTTTTCTGGTTCGACGACTCCGGCTACGGTGAGTGTCGGAAGCCTGCGGGTTGGCGGCTCGAGTCTTGGAACGGCTCGGTTTGGGTTCCGGTAGAGCTGGAGCGGGGTTCCAAGTTCGGTACGGACTTGGATAAGTGGGTGGAAGTCGACTTCAAGCCGATCAAAACTCAGAAACTTAGGCTCACCGTGCAACTCCCAGCAAAATTCAGCACGGGCATTCACGAGTGGCAAGTTCAGTAAAGTCCTGCCCGCAATAACAAAAGAGGCTCGCCCGTTATCGGGCGAGCCTCTTTTTGCAAGGTTTTAGGGGTCAGCGCTTCGGCTTGTAGTATCGAACGTAGTCGATCTCAAACTTGTGCGGGAGCAGGGCTTCGTCCACACCCTTACTGCCTCCCCAGGCGCCGCCAATGGCTAGGTTGAGGATGAGATAGTGGTCTTGGTCGAACGGCCAAGACGCCTCGCCTAGGTTCTCGTTCTTGTAGGAGAGGTATCGCAGGTCATTGAAGAAGAACTCGACTCGATCTGGCCACCACTCCACCGCGTAAACGTTGAAATCTTGGTACGGCTTTGCGGGCACTCGGTTCCCCTTTCCGTTGCCCTTCGTGTGGTTGTACTTGTCCACGTGTACGTTAGCGTGGACCACATCGGGGTCGAACCCGACGTTCTCCATGATGTCCAGTTCGCCACACTTGGGCCAGCCCACTTGGTCGATGTTCTTGCCGAGCGTCCAGATGGCGGGCCAGGTGCCTCGTCCGGTCGGGAGTTTGGCACGAACCTCAATGCGCCCGTAGCGCATCCACTTCTTGCCCCGAGAGACCACGCTTGCGGAGGTGATCTTCTTGCCGTTCCAGTTGTCCATTCGGGCTTCGATCACGAGCTTGCCGTTCTCTACCCGAGCGTTCTCTTTGCGGCCCTTGGTGTAGTACTGGGCTTCGTTGTTTCGAATGTAGCCCTCTTCGTAGTCCCATTTGGTCGGGTCGGGCAGACCGTCTTTGTCGAACTCGTCATACCAGTCGAGTTGCCACTTTTTGGGGTCGAACTTCACCTGGGTAACGGTGGTGTTGGACGTTCCGGAAAGGTCCTGTCCGGCGGGGGAGTCGCCTTCTAACCCAGCGGCCGCCATGCCGAGGGTCGCGATCGAGAGCAAAGATAACAACATCGTTTCTGC
>CAZAVC010000211.1:0-4616 GCA_964488265.1 uncultured Fimbriimonas sp. | reverse complement strand
TGCGTTTCACAACCGAGTTCGAGATGGATCGGAGTGGGGCCACAGTGCCATAAAAGACATCGAATACCGGCTTTTCGTCGTATAGTGAGTAGTGCTGTGGTTTCTGAAATTTCAGAAAAATTTGAAACAGCACTGCGAACAAGTATGGTTGAAATTACGGCCAGTCAGTATGAGTTGGTTTACAACTCTTTTTCTTTCGGCATAGCCGCCATGGGGGCAGCTACGCTTTTTCTTTTGCTCAATCGAACAACAGTCTCCCCTAATTATCGAGCGGCAGTTACTATCTCGGGGCTAGTCACAGCAATTGCGCTCTATCATTATTTAAGGATAATGGCAAGTTGGTCTGGTGCCTACACCGTCTTAAACGGAACAGTTGCCGAAACCGGAGCTCGATTCAATGATGCCTATCGGTATGTCGATTGGCTGCTTACTGTTCCTTTACTTCTTGTTGAGCTGATCTTGGTTATGAAGCTAACCCGTACAGAAACAACGAGCAAAGGATTTAGACTCGGTGGTCTCGCAATTCTGATGATTCTTCTTGGCTACCCTGGAGAGATCAGTACCGATTCTGGAACAAGATGGATGTGGTGGGTCAGTAGCATGATTCCATTCCTCTTTATTGTTGTAGAGTTGTTTGTTGGCCTCAAGAAGTCGATTAGCAGCCAACCTGCAGAAGCACGTGGACTCATCAATAATGCGAGATGGCTCACCATTGTCTCTTGGTGCTTCTATCCGTTGGTGTTTGTTCTGCCAATGATGGGCATTACCGGCGGAACTGCAACCACAGCGGTGCAGGTCGGATACACCATTGCTGATGTTGTTGCTAAAGCGGTCTTCGGCATTCTGATCTACCAGATTGCGGTTAGGAAGACAGAGATTGAAAGCGTCGTTGGAGGCACGAACTCAGTAGATTCCGGAGTGGTTGCACGGCCCGTGGGGGCTTAGCCCAGAGCCGAAATGGGTCACACATCTAATACCGACGTTTTGATTCTAGGTGGCGGATGTGCAGGTTTGAGTTTGGCGTCGAGACTAAGCCATGGTGCTAGTCTCGACGTTCTCGTGATTGAGCCTAGGGAGTTTTACAGCGATGATCGGACCTGGTGCTTCTGGGGAACCGAGAGCTCCCGAGCTGAAAATCCCTTAATCGAGCGAGCGTGGCCTATGGCAAGCGTTTCCGATGGCGATCACGTCGTTAAGGTTGATTGCCAAGAAAGGCCGTACTGTCTCATCCGTGCCTTGGACTTCTACAACCACCATCTGGATACGGTCAGTCGATCTAAGGGGGTGACTGTGAAACTCGGAACCCGTGCGGGTAACTGCCGGAAGCTCGGAAGCGAGTGGGAAACTCAAACCTCACTAGGGACCATTAGATCAAAGTTCGTCGTCGATACCCGTCCGAACCGGAATCTTGACACAGAAGAGCCACTTCTCTGGCAATGCTTTTTGGGTTTTGAGGTTGTTGTTCAAGAAGAAACCTTTGATCCCGAGTGCGCTCAGTTGATGAACTTCTTGCCTTCGAAGAACGGTGAAATCAGGTTCGTTTATCTTCTTCCGTTTTCAAAGACAAGAGCGCTTATAGAGATTACGGTCGTCAGTCGCTGTCGACCTTCCCTGGACGAACTATTTGAGATGCTTTGCCCACTGCTACCGCTAGGGGCCCAAATAGTACGCGAGGAGAAGGGAGCCATTCCGATGGGGATCAAGAAAATTCAACAGGGCGCGAAGATCGGATTCATCAACGCCGGCGCAACTGCCGGTTCAACACGAGCTAGTACAGGGTACGCCTATCAAAGAATTCAGAAGTGGGCTAATCTATGCTCCGCAAGCTTAATGGCGGGCACGGGTGTTTTGGGTCCCGAAGATGATCCCGGATGGTTAAGCTTTATGGATCAAATTTTTCTAATAGTATTGCACAAAGAGCCTATGTTGGCATCGGATATCTTCCTAAGACTATTTCAACGAGTTCCACACGCGGGTATTGCACGTTTCCTTTCCGATGAAGCAAAATCTCGAGACATTTTCTCAGTCATCGCCGCCCTTCCCAAAATTCCCTTTCTAAAGGCATTAATTCAAACGATGGGTCATTCACCGAGGCGAGCTGCTTGTTGCAGTTAGACTTTTCCGGTCAAAAGCTGATATTTCTTCTCGTTGCCACCCTTGCAATGGCGGGTGGAGCCGTTTGGGGCTTTCCTCCCGTATCGTTGCAGATTGTCTTTAGCGCAGGATTAATTCTCATTCTGGGCGTGCCACACGGGGCTCTGGACATGCTTTACGCTCGTAAATGGATTGGTGAATATCAATGGTGGAGAGTGGCGCTGTTCGTTCTCGCCTACCTGGGGGTTGGGCTTGGCATCTTTCTGCTCTGGGTGGTCAGTCCCATAGCGTTTTTAGTGTTGTTTTTGGCAGGCTCGGCTTTTCATTTTGGTGGAGACGGAGAAGAAGGTTCGCCGGTAACTGGAAAACTGGTTCACGGCTTGGGAGTCCTCACGCTCCCCGTTGTCTTTTTTGCGGGAGACCTCAAGAACCTCTTTGCGTACCTGCTGGAAGGGCCACCCCCACTTTGGCTGTTTTGGTGGCTTGGATCAGGCGCAGTGGTCACGCTTCTCTCCGCGGGTTTCGCCATGTGGTTCTATTGGTTCAACGGTCAGAAATCTGGCGCCGCTGAGATACTGGCGATTGTTCTTCTTTGCCTTTCTTGTCCTCCGCTGATCGCCTTTTCTATTTACTTCTGTTTCTTGCACAGCTTCCGTCATGTCATTAGGACAGCCCTGTTGCACAAACAGACCTCGTCGCAGCTCCTTCGACAAGTGGGTTTTCCAATGCTGGCCGTTGGTGCTCTAGCTGCAGTTGTATGGCTTTTCCGGAACACTACTCCTGTAAGTCCGCGCATTGTTCAAGTCTGCTTTGTCGGTTTAGCAGCTTTGGCAGGCCCTCATATGGTTTTAGTCGAACCCGTTCGTTTGAACGGTTGGCTCCTCGACAAAGAAAAACAGGGGCGATCAACCCAAGAAAGTTAGGTTGAAGGCCCCCTATGTTAGGGAACAATCGCGTCGTTCAGTTTGCGTACTTGACGCTACAGCCGTACGGCCTGGTTTTGGGCTCCGAAACTTCCTTGCCTGCCGACACTTCTTCGTAAGCTTTCACCAGGTAGTTGACCACTTCTCCAGCCGGTAAGTTGCCGCGCGAGTTGTTGTCGATGGCACCGTTGTAGAGGGTGTTGCCCTCGGGTGAGATCAAGAAAATGTGAGGAGTCGTCTTCGCTCCGTACTTCTTGCCAACTTCGCCCGTTGGATCGAGCAGAACTGCATGAGGAGAACCTTTTGACTCCTTCATCACCTTCGAACCTTCATCGCCCGTCACATGACCCTGCGCTCCCGGGGCGGATGAACAAATTGAAAGCCAGATCACGCCTTTCTCTTTCATTTGCTTCTGGAGGGTCTGAATGTTATTGGCGCGGTAGTGTCGCTGAACAACCGGACACCCGTGATTCCACCACTCCAAAACCACATACTTGCCCTTGAAGTCCGCAAGGTTGATGGTTCCTCCTCCAGAAGAGGGAAGCGAAAACGAAGGCGCAGGCTCAAGCGCGGGCTTAGGCGCGGGTTTGGCGGCAACTAAGGCAACCGAACCGGCTACCAGGGCGAATGGAAGCAAGAATGCTTTCTTCATTGGGATCACCACTCATCTCTCCCGCAGAGGGGATTAACTGGCTTTTACGCCCGCGTTTAGCAGATAGTTCACCGATTTGTCTTTCGTCTTAACCTGAAGCAGGCCGTCTAAGACCTTCAGCGGCTTATTCGCATATTCTGACTTTGGAAGGAAGATATACATCTTGTCGCCACTTATCTCTACCTCTCGCTCCGGCTCGTTTTTGATCGCCGACTCGTTGAACGGGAAGAAGTAGGCGGATTTCACATCACTGGGCGCGGGGCAAACAAGCACGTACGAGTCGCCGTCCATGTGGAATTCTGCGGCCATTTTCTCGAAGCCGGTCTGCTGTTTTGCTTCGTTTGCAATCTTTGCCCCCGATCCCGGCGAGGTTGTCTTACTCACCGTAATCGGAACCGAGAAGGGAACCTTGTCAACCCGGCATAGATCGCGACAGATCATGACGCTCAGTGTCCCAGCGATCTTTTGCGGACCTGGCTTCGCCGTTTTGGGCACGGTCACCGTCGCCCACAGAAGCGTTCGGGTGTCGTAGCCGTAAGTGATGTCCTGCTGATTGACGACCACGCGCGGAGCAGGAAACTGAAGGTCTTTGGAGCCACTCCAGCCACTGGGTAGCGTCCAGGTCACCACAGGAGGAGTTCCAGAATCGCCGGGGTTTCTCCAGTAAAAGTGCCAAGACTTTTCTGGCGTGATGGAAAAGACAACCGTTGCCGTCCCGCCCGGAGGAACCTGGCTAAGATCGGAGAGGGCGTTCAGCTTAAACGGAGGGTTCGCCAACGCGGCTCCCCCAAGCAAGATCATTGCAACGGCGGTCATATCGGTTCTGACGTATCTATCGGGAAATCGATAGTCCGAATTTAGCCGAGAGGGTCTAGAATCACGAACGATGCACGTGCTTGCCCTCCTTGGAGTTCTTTCCGGTCTCGACGCCAACGACATGCTCTCGG
>CAZAVC010000210.1:0-4631 GCA_964488265.1 uncultured Fimbriimonas sp. | reverse complement strand
GGCTTCAGAACCGAGAGTGGTGGTGCTTAGAACTTGAATGTGTTTTCCGTGATTACTGGGGGAAAGGTCGCCCATTTGAAACTGCTTCGAACCCCGATCGGGATGGGCTTGTAACATTGTTACAGCTCGTTGGGCAAGACCAAGAGGGTTACGCTACTCGATTCCTCCCGCCTGGCTCGGGGGTGGTGCAAACTCCGCTTCAAGGCGTTTGGCTAACGGTGGAGCGAGCCGCTGAAGAATCCGGATTGACGGTGAAGACTCTATGGGAATACTTGCGAAGAGACAAGGTCAAGGGAGCAAAAAAGGTTGGGAATCGTTGGTGGATCCCCCTGGAGTGGACTAGAGAAAGAAAATCGCGTGCTTCTTCCGCATGATCTTTGCATTTTCGATCTTCAATCCTCATAGTTAGGAGCCGATAACATTGCTATGAACGTTGGGTCTTCCACTTCCGCCGCAATGCAGGCGCTTCAATCTGTAGGCGAAGCCGAACAGGTGAAGACGAAGGCTCAGGTTTCCCTGCTCAAGAAATCGCTCGATTCTCAGCAAGACGCTGCCGCTCAACTTCTTAAGATGTTGGAAGGCAAGGGTCAGCAAATCGACATCCGCGTCTAACCCGCATTCCTAGATCCAGCACGGTTCCGGAACCTGAAAAAGGGGAAGGAGAAGGGGAAGGTACAATTTAAGGGTGAGCGAGGCGAAACCGAAGCAAAAGCCGAATTGGGTGAAGAACACCTATTTCTGGCTGGCGGGCATCTTGCTCATCATCGCGATCGCCGGGATTACCGGAGGAGATTCGCTTATTCGCGACCCTGGTCAGAAGAGGGAGAACAACCTTTATCTCCTCTATCTTGGCGCAGCCGCAGTGATGGCCGTGAATGGTGTGCTCAGCCACCGTTTGACGGTGAAAGATTTTGAAGAGGAACAAGAAGGTTAATTCGATTTATGGTTAATTGCACCTGTGGTAAGCCGCTTGATAAAGTCCCAGCCTGGCTCGAGGGCATTAAAGTGGACTTCATCTGCAACAACTGTCCTAACCGACAGACGAAGAACATCGCTTTCATCAGCCTGGACACGGGCGTGAAGTCGGAAGCCAAGTCGATCGACGACGATCTCGGTCCCATCGAAGACGAAGACGAAGAGTA
Organism: uncultured Fimbriimonas sp.; assembly: GCA_964488265.1. GTDB lineage: Bacteria > Armatimonadota > Fimbriimonadia > Fimbriimonadales > Fimbriimonadaceae > Fimbriimonas. The sequence goes on along the minus strand of CAZAVC010000210.1, from coordinate 3,489 downwards.
GTCGTTCCGCGTAATCGTGTAGCAACGGGTTGGTTCGCGCTCTGCGCTGATCGACCCGTTTTTCGTTTGGTCAAGCAGGGTTAGGGAAGCATCTTCGCAAAGAACCCAAGAGCGTTCGCCGTCGTTTGATCCGCGCACTCTTCCACACTCACCTGCTGAAGCTCTGCCAGAACCGAGACGATGTTCGGAATAAAGGCGGGCTCGTTTCGCTTCCCGCGATGCGGCACCGGTGCCATATATGGAGAGTCGGTTTCCAGCACAATTCGACTCGGGGGGATGATAGAGAACGTCTTCCTCAACTCGTCTGCGCTCTTGTAGGTCAGAGGCCCATCAACGCCGACCAGTCCGCCAAGCCGAATCACCCGGCGCATCTCCTCTTTAGAACCCGTAAAGCAATGGAAGAGGTACGGACGCTGGGGACGCTTCTCCAACACGTCCAGCAGATCGCTGTATGCCTCGCGGGCGTGGAACACCACGGGCAGATCCATCGCCTCGGCAAGCTTCAGCTGATCTTTGAGCGCTTGATGCTGAATGGAATGCGGGGCGTAATCCCAGTGATAGTCCAAGCCGATCTCGCCCATGGCCACGATCTTCGGGTGTCGCAGGACTTGGGCAAGCTTAGGCAAGTCGATAGGGTCGTATTCTGCGGTGTAGTTGGGGTGCCAGCCGCAAATGGCGTATACGTCCTCGTGCTGTTCGGCAAACTCCAGCGCCCGATACCAATCGGCGGGTTGAACGCCCACCACGACAAACCGATACACCCCGGCTTCTCGTGCCCGATCCAGCGCTTCGTTCGCGTCGGGGAAGGCTTCTAGGTCGTGGATGTGACAGTGCGTTTCGATCAGCTTCATGAGCAACTCGGCAAAGCCCTAGGTCATTCGAACGGTCTGGTTTGAATGAGAAGTCCTGACACGGGGTCAGTCCTCCTTGGTCAGAATTTCGGGACCGTTCTCCGTGATGGCAATCGTGTGCTCAAAGTGCGCCGAAGGCTTTCCATCGGCGGTGACGACGGTCCATTTGTCGTCCAGAATCTTCACCTTGTGGGTTCCGACCGCAACCATCGGTTCGACGCAGATCGTGTGCCCCACCTTTAGCTTATGACCCGTGTTGGGCTTGCCATACATCGGAATATCTCGCGGATCATCGTGGAGGCGTTGACCAATCCCGTGGCCGACGAAGTCGCGAATCACGCTGTAGCCGTTCGATTCCACATACTTCTGCACCGCATGGCCGATATCGCCCGTCGTGCTTCCGGCTTTGGCTTTGGCGATTGCCTGAAAAAGGGCTTCTCGCGTCACATTCATCAGGCGCTTTTTCTCGGCAGAGATCTCACCGACCGCAAAGGTCCATGCGCTATCCGCGTGCCAACCATCTTTCACCACGCCGAAGTCCAGACTGATGATGTCCCCTTCTTGGAGTGGGCGCTCGTCTGGCACACCGTGAATGATGGCCTCATTGACAGAGATGCAGGTAGCAGCCGGGTATGGAGGGTTGCCGTAGTTCAAAAAGTTGGGGATTCCCCCTTCCTCAAGAATCAGCTTTTCGGCAAGATCGTTGAGATGCTTCGGAGTGACCCCAGGTTCAATGGCCTGGGAGACCAGTCGTAGCGTTCGGGCGACAATGCGTCCCGACTCCTTCATCAACTTAATCTGATCTTTCGTTTTTAACATGGTTTAGGCTCCGATCTCTCCAACGATGACTTTGAAGACGGTCTCTGGATCCTGCCGACCATCGACAAGTTGGAGCAGTCCTTTCTCGCCGTAATAGTCGATTACCGGGGAGGTTTGCTCATGGAAAATCTGCAGGCGCGCTCGGATGGCTTCGGCACGATCGTCCTGCCGAACGAAGAGAGGTCCATCGCACTTATCGCACAGTCCTTCTCGTTTAGGTGGCTTGTTGCGTGCGTGGTAGATCTCTCCACACTTGGTGCATCCGATTCGACCACTGAGGCGGGCGACGATGATTTCATCATCGGCAGAAATGGAAACCACTTTGTCCAGTGGCTTGCCCATGTCGCTGAGGAGCTCGTCGAGTGCTTCGGCCTGAGGGATGGTTCTTGGGAATCCGTCCAAGACGAAACCGGCCTTCATCACGTCGAGCTGTCCGATTCGCTTGGCCATCATTTCGATGGTCACCTCGTTGGGGACCAGCTGGCCCTGAGAGATAAAGCGGTTGGCGAGTCGACCCAAGTCGGTTTGCGCGTCAATCTCGCGACGGAAGATTTCTCCGGAGCTCAGCGTCACCAATCCTTTCCTCTGCACGAGAAGGGCGCTTTGGGTCCCCTTTCCAACGCCAGGGGGGCCGATGAGGATGAGTCGCATGAGAGGTTCCTTGAAAATGAAAAATCCCGCCGACGAGCCGACTAAGTCGATTCGCCGACGGGAGTTAGTTTACTGGTATTGCTTCATCAGCAGGTTCGCCTCGATCTGTCGCATGGTCTCAAGGGCCACGCTAACCATGATCAAAAGCGACGTACCGCCAACGATGCCGACACCGTATTGGTAGGTCAAGTTGGTCACCGCCGGAGCGATGTACTGCATCAGCGCAACAATGGCAATGAAGCCTGCACCCGCGAGGGTGATGCGTGAGATGATGCCGTCCAAGAAGTCCTTGGTTTGCTTGCCTGGTCGAACGCCTGGAACGTAAGATCCGGCTCGCTTCAGGTTGTTGCTGATGTCTTCCACGTTGTACTGGATCGCGGTCCAGAAGTAAGTGAAGAACAAAATGAGTCCGGCGTATAGGATCGAAGCAAAGAATCCGATCGGAACCGGGAAGTAAGGGTGAACCACTCGTGCCGTTGCCGGACTGAGCCACTCGCCCATTCCCTTGAGGAAGCCGCCCAGCGGGGTTGTCTCGCCAACCATCGTTGCGAATTGGTAAGGAAGACCCACCAACGAGCTAGCGAAGATGATTGGGAGAACGCCTGCCATGAGCAGCGAAAGCGGAAGGTAGCTTGTTTTGCCGCCGATCACCTTCGTGCCGTAGTTGCGCCTCATGTGTTGAATCGGAATCCGCCGCTGCGCAGCCGTGAAGTAAACGATCGCCCAAGTGGAAACCACAAAGAGTAGTCCCAGCGCAATCACGCTCCACCACTGAACCAAGCCGTTCGAAAGTCCGGAAGACAATTTTTGGGCCTGATAGGGCAAACCAACAATGATGCCGACGAAGATCACGAGGGACACACCGTTGCCGATGCCGCGCTCGCTGATCTGCTCTCCGATCCACAGACAGAACATCGCACCTGCGGTCCACATAGTAATGATCATGAATCGGTCTTGAAGGGCAATGTTTTTGCCCAGACCTTGCATGATCATTTGAAGGAAGCCGCTTCCTTGGAAGATACAAAGAACGAGCGTAAGACCGCGCGTCCACTTGTTCTGCTTGTTCCGTGCGTACTGACCGCCCTCTTCCAGTTCCTTCTTGAGTGAAGGAACGGCGGTGGTCATGATCTGGATAACGATCGAAGCGGTGATGTACGGGTTGAGACCC
>CAZAVC010000209.1:0-4633 GCA_964488265.1 uncultured Fimbriimonas sp. | reverse complement strand
TCCCCCGACCCCACAAAACCGATACTCCAAAATAGTAGACAAAGATATACTATTCATTCACAAGACCTCCAACGAGCGGTGACTGCCAGTCGTAAGGGCCTCGCCAAGTTGAGGGCTTGAACCTAGCAACGGGCGGAGACGAATAACCTGTGGAAAACGATGCGCGTAAAGTGTGCGAATCTCGTGGCAAAAAAAAGTCTGTCATTCCACCCGTTGTGGTTCCATACTATCTAAGCCCCAAGATGTTGGGGTTTATTCCGAAAACCATGCAGTGTCCTTATTGCGGTTGCAACGATCAAAAGGTGCTCGATTCCCGTCCAGGAACGGACGGTGAAAGCATCCGGCGACGTCGCGAGTGCCTGCAATGTGGTCGCAGATTCACCACCCACGAACGTGCCGAAAGGCAACGATTGTTCGTAGTGAAGCGTGGTGGAGGTCGTGAAGAGTTCAGCCGAGACAAGGTCTTTGATTCCATGCGCATTGCGACGCGGAAGCGACCTGTTTCAGTGGACACCCTTCAAGAGGCAGCGCTTCGCATTGAGTACGGCCTGAGCAAGGCTTACGAAGACGAGGTGACCTCGGATGAGATCGGGAATTGGGTGATGCGCGAACTGGCGTCTATTGACACCGTAGCCTACGTCCGATTCGCATCGGTCTATCAAGAATTCGAAACCGTCAAGGATTTCGCCGAAATGGTCGAGCGCGTTCAAAGGGAGGAGGCGCTAGCTCCGTTTCGACATTTACAAACAACTCTTATTGAGGAAGCCTGAGCCGATTCGTAGGAGCCGCCAACCCGCCCTGGGAAGCAGGTCGGAATGAACACGTACTAAAGCAGGAAGCAGCCGCACATGAAAATCAACCGCTATTTCACAAAGGAAGGCAAGAACCCGTACGAGTCGATCACGTTCGAACCTCGCAAGAGCGAGATTCGCAACCCGGATGGCTCGACGGTTTTCCTTATGGAGAACGTCATGGTTCCCTCTCACTGGAGCCAAGTCGCTACCGACATCCTTGCGCAGAAGTATTTCCGCAAGGCGGGTCTCACGCCTGGAAAGATCAACGGTGCTGAATACAGCCCAGACAACGCATCGTTCTTGACGCCCGCCGCCGAGCACGAATCGGACTCGCGACAGGTTTTCCACCGACTGGCAGGATGCTGGCGACACTGGGGCGAGAAGTTCGGCTATTTCAACACCGCCGCCGATGCCCAAGCGTTCTATGACGAGCTTGTTTACATGCTCGCCAAGCAAATTTCTGCACCCAACTCTCCGCAGTGGTTCAACACGGGTCTTCACTTCGCCTACGGCATCACGGGCAACGCTCAGGGTCACTACTATGTCGATCCTAAATCGGGCAAGTTGGAGCGATCGCAAAACGCCTACGAGCGACCTCAGCCTCACGCGTGCTTCATCTTGAGCGTGAAGGATGACTTGGTCAACGAGGGCGGCATCATGGACCTCTGGACCCGAGAAGCGCGCATCTTCAAGTACGGCAGCGGCGTCGGAACGAACTTCTCTTCCATCCGTGGTGAGAACGAGCCACTCAGCGGCGGCGGCAAATCCAGTGGACTCATGAGTTTCCTCCGAGTTGGCGACCGATCGGCGGGCGCTATCAAGTCGGGTGGCACCACTCGACGAGCCGCCAAGATGGTCTGTCTCGATATCGACCACCCGGATATCGAAACCTTCATCAATTGGAAGGTTCGAGAAGAGCAAAAGGTCGCCAGTCTTGTCACGGGTTCCAAGCTGAACCAGCGACACCTCAACACCATCATGAAGGCGGTTCATGAGGGATCGAACGAGGGCATCGACGGCAACCCGCGAACCAACAAGCAACTTTGGCAAGCCATTGCCGAGGCAAAGCTGGACGAAGTTCCGTTGAACTACATTCAGCGAGCGATTCAGTTTGCTCAACAAGGCTATAACGGCATCGAGTTCGCGACCTTCGACACGGGTTACGAGAGCGAGGCCTATCTCACCGTCAGCGGACAAAATTCCAACAACTCGGTTCGCGTCACGACCGACTTCTTTAAGGCGGTTGAGCGAAACGATAAGTGGGAGCTGAAGCGTCGAACCGATGGCAAGGTCGCGAAGACCCTCCAAGCCAAAGACCTGTGGGACGATATCTGCGAGGCAGCTTGGAACTCTGCCGACCCCGGTCTGCAATACGACTCCACCATCAACGAGTGGCACACTTGTCCGGCGAGCGGCCGCATCAACGCGTCCAACCCTTGCTCGGAATACATGTTCCTGGATGACACCGCCTGCAACCTGGCGAGCATCAACCTCGCAACGCTGTACAACCGAGAGACCCGAACCTTCGACATCAAGGGCTACGTCCACGCGATTCAAATCTGGACGATGGTTCTTGAGATCAGCGTTCTGATGGCGCAGTTCCCTTCCAAGGAGATTGCGCAACTCAGCTACGACTACCGAACCCTCGGTTTAGGCTACGCCAACCTTGGCGCCCTGCTGATGCAAATGGGTATCGCTTACGATAGCCCAGAGGGCTTCGCGATTGCGGGCGCGCTCACCTCGGTTCTCGGTGGTGAGAGCTACGCCACCAGCGCCGAGATGGCGGGCGAGCATGGTCCGTTCCCGGGTCATGGTCCAAACAAGGACAACATGCTCCGAGTCATTCGCAACCACCGACGCGCGGCTTACAACGCCACGCCGAAGGAATACGAAGGACTCAGCGTCTATCCAGTCGGCATCGATCAACTTCTCTGCCCCGGCGAGATGCTCCATGCGGCGCACCTTGCATGGGATCGCGCCCTGGAACTGGGCACCAAGAACGGTTTCCGAAACGCTCAGGTCACGGTTCTTGCTCCCACCGGAACGATCGGTCTCATCATGGACTGCGACACCACGGGTATCGAGCCGGACTTCGCGCTTGTGAAGTTCAAGAAGCTCTCGGGCGGTGGCTACTTCAAGATCATCAACCAGTCGGTGATCCCCGCTCTGGAAGCCCTCGGATACACGCAGGCGCAGACGGACAACATCATCGGCTATGCACTCGGGCACAAAACCCTCAAGGGTGCGCCGTACATCAACCACAACTCCCTTGCGGCAAAGGGCTTCGGCCCGGAGCAGCTCGAAACGATTGAAAAGAGTCTGGAGAGTGCGTTCGAGATCGGATTCGTCTTCAACAAGTACACGCTTGGCGAAGAGTTCTGCAAGAACGTCCTTGGCTTCTCGGAGGATCAACTCAACGACTGGTCTTTCAACATGTTGAAGGAACTCGGTTTTGACAAGGAGCAGATCGAAGCCGCGAACGAATATGTTTGCGGAACCATGACGATCGAAGGCGCCCCCGATCTGAAGCCAGAGCACCTCGCCGTATTCGACTGCGCGAACAAGTGTGGGCGAAAGGGCACGCGGTTCATCAGCGCTGAGGGCCACATTCGCATGATGGCGGCGGCTCAGCCGTTCCTCTCCGGCGCGATCTCGAAGACCATCAACCTCCCCGCAGAGGCGACGGTCAAGGATGTTGCCGATGCCTATTGGCTCTCTTGGACGCTTGCGCTGAAGGCGAACGCTCTCTATCGAGACGGTTCGAAGCTGAGCCAGCCGTTGAACTCGTCTTCAGACGATGCGGCGGCGGCAATCCTTGAGGCAAGCATGGAAGGTGGCGACCTTCTGGAAGAACCCGCTCAAACCGAGCTGTTCTCTTCGGAGATCGATCGCCAGGAGCAGATCGAACGCGTCGCAACGAAGCTTGTCTACCGCTACATCAGCAAGCGACGCCTGATGCCGGGTCGACGACGTGGTTACACCCAAAAGGCCCGCGTTGGCGGTCACAAGGTGTATCTGCGAACGGGTGAGTTCGAAGATGGCACCTTGGGCGAGATCTTCGTCGATATGCACCGAGAAGGCGCCGCCTTCCGATCTTTGATGAACTGCTTCGCCATTGCGGTCTCGCTGGGTCTGCAGTACGGTGTGCCTCTCGAAGAGTTCGTGGAAGCGTTTGTCTTCACCCGATTCGAGCCAAACGGTTCGGTCATGGGTCACGACAACATCAAGATGTCCACATCGGTCATCGACTACATCTTCCGAGAACTGGCACTCAGCTACCTGGGTCGAACCGACCTCGTTCAGGTGAAGCCAGAGGATCTTCGATCCGACACGGTTGGTCGCCCGAGCCAAATGCCGGACTTCGATGAAGAAGAAGAACAAGGCGACATTGAAGATGGTTTGGTGCCGGGTAAGGCAAACCGGGAGCACACCTCGAAGGGTTTTGAGCCTTATCGACAAGACCAAAGCCCGCTTCCTTTTGAAGGAAACCCCCAAGCGCTTGGTTCGCCAACCGATGTTCTCGGTCGCAACCAAGCAACCTCTACCCCGGTGTACGAGGAAAGAATGGTCAGCGGGAACGGATCCAACGGTCGAGCTCTTCTTGAGGTCGAAGCCAAGGGTGATCTGTACCCATCCCGAGCGGTGAAAGTAGCCGCCCCGGTGGTGGTCGGCAACGTTGCGGCCCAGATCGCCGAGAAGCGGCGGGTAGCACGATTGAAGGGTTACGAGGGTGATCCGTGCGGAAACTGCGGCGCGTTCACACTCGTGCGGAACGGCGTTTGCATGAAGTGCGACACCTGTGGCGAAACCACGGGCTGCAGCTAAGCGCTTAAGGCGGC
>CAZAVC010000208.1:0-4647 GCA_964488265.1 uncultured Fimbriimonas sp. | reverse complement strand
CTTTTGCGCAGCCCAGGGATATCTCTTTCAAACGGCTTTTGATTGAAGGAGAAGAATATGGCAAAGATTGAGCGCAACAAAGACCCATTCAAAGAGGCGCTCATGCCGCCCGTTTTCAGGGTGCAGCTGGTGCGGGAGAAGTCCGGTCAGCGCACAGGACTCGACGGTCCAGAGGCAGCGGCCCAGATATTGGGGCGGTATCTCCAGCATGCCGATCGCGAGCATTTCGTGTCATTGATGCTCGACGTCAAGAATCAGGTCATCGGGATCCACACCGTGAGCGTGGGAAGCCTTTTCGCTGCGATTGTCTCACCCAGGGAGGTCTTCAAGGCCGCAATTCTCGCCAATGCCGCCGCCATCATCGTCGCCCACAACCATCCGAGTGGCGACGTCACACCTTCACCAGAGGACATTCAGGTCACCAAGACGCTCAAAGAAGCGGGCAAGCTGCTCGACATCGAGGTACTCGACCACGTCATCGTGGGAGAGGATGGGGCGTGGGCCAGCCTCAAGAAGCTCGGTTACGTGTGAATCAAAGAAGTTCCTTCAGGCGAGCGATATCCTCGCTGAACGAAGCCATTCGGACTTCGTGAATCGTGTAGCCAGCCAAGCGTAATCGTCGTCGCTTCTCTTGGTCGATGTCCTTGACCCATGCATTCTGATGTACGGAACCGTCAACGAGAACGTGAACCCGTCCAATTTGGAAGTCAATTTCAGCAATGGGTGCTCCCGCATCGGGCAATGCATAGTGAGACCTATTCGGTAGAGGGAGGCCGTGATCTCGAATGGTTTCTAGGAACCTGATTTCGTTCTGAGCGCCGGGTCCTGCACAGCGTTCAAGCCATTCCTGCCATTGGTCGAGCTCCGTGGCCTCCGGCTCCGCACTTCTGAGCCACAGGAGCAGTTCTCGCACTGAGTTCCGGTCTAGGAATCGGTGCTCCCTCTGGTTGAAGTAGTCCAGAAGGCATTCGTAGCACGCCAATGTGCAATTGTCGTTAGTGTCATTGCCTTCCGAATCGAAGTGTAGAACTTCGAGTGCACGTGAGGCGACCTCTGACAGAGTTCCGCCCTCCAAAACTCGCTGGAGAGCTCCTGCAGAACCTGAGGTTCCTTCAAACACCAGGAACGTTGCGTTACTGCTTTCTGCATCCGGAAGGTCGAAAGCTCTTAATTCTTGGGGACCCTGCCGAAGGGTTAGGGCAAGAGCTTGAAGAAGAACGTTTCGAAGAGTGACTCTGACCTTTTCGCTTTCCGATTCGGGCAATCCCGTGACTTGCACCAGAAGAGCATCATGGTCAGCTGCTGCGTAAAGAGCCGTGAAGTCATCATCGCCGTACGGAGTCGTTCGTGTACGTAGCTCCCATTTGCCATTTTCCAGGTGGAATCCAGGCTTGTACAGTTGTTCTGGCGGAACGGTTTCAGAGCCCGAACCTGCTCCCTGAGCGAACTTGCTCCGGAAATTCAAAGTCGTTACTCGGGTGCTAGGAAGGAAACTAAAGCGAACCGAAACTCCATCGCCTCTATTGAATTGCAGTCGTGTTTCAGCAACGCCGATTTCGGCTGTTTCCTGCATCACGAACGCCTTGCTCTCGCGGATTTCCTCCCACCGAGAGATTCGCCCTCCTGGAGCAAACTTGAGTCGGACGCTCGGCATTTTCTGAGCCCTTATGGGAGGCTCGATGAGTGTCTTGCCGCAGGCACATACAGGACGATCAACATTGCTGACCTCGTAGATTCGACCACATTCACACCGCTGGAATTGCTTGTCAGATGATTGACCGGGAACGTAGTTCGTTGCCTGCCACTTCCTCTTGTGCGCGTAGCACATCGCATACGGACCGAATTCTCGAAGTGCGCGTTGTGGTTCTCGGACGAAGTCTTGGTCCGGTTGCGGGAACTGAATCGAGACGTAATCTCCTCCGAAAGCGTATCCCGGGAGGAACCCGCGATTTGCCAGCCATTGGTCGAGACGATAGGGGCTGTGTGAGCTTCGCTGGCGACCTGGGATATCGAATTTGCCACCTGTTCTGACTTCTTCCAACCGAAGACGAAGGCCCTTTAATAGACCGTCGTCGGGATTTCCGGAATTTAGCAATGCTTGAATCTCGGTCCAGACTTGCTCGTATTCATCAGCGAGGGCATTGAGGTGATTCCGGAAGTTTTCGAACCATGAATCGAGCCAAGCATATATTGACGTCCGCTTGGCCTCCAGGTTAAGGGTGCTATCACCAAAGAAAAGTTCCTCAGTTGCTTGTTCAAGCTGCTGCCTCTTAGTGGAGAGCGCTTCTGCGAACTCCGCTTCAAGAGATGCCTTTGGAATGGGCTTGACACTTCTGTCGGGAGTTTCTTCAAAGTAGTGAATGTTGTCCTTCAGAACTTCAAGCTGTGCCACTTCGGAAACCAGGGCGTTAAGATGCGAATGGATAAGGCCATCGTTCCTCAGGTCAAATCGAGGAATTAGGATACGACCCGCAATCATCTGGTCTGGGTTGCGATAGAAATGCCGGTCGTGTGATGATTCCCCGGTGGTCCCACAGAAGGTCATCACAAGAGCACCCTGCCCTCTCCGCCCAGCACGTCCGGCTCGCTGAATATAGTTCGAAGGATTGGGTGGAACGTTGCGCATCATGACGCTCGAAAGCTCTCCGATGTCGATTCCAAGCTCCATCGTCGGAGTACAAACGAGAACGTTGAGGGCATCGTCCGAGCTTGCAAAATGCTTCTCACGCTCAACACGCTTCTCGTCGCTGACCATTTGACTGTGGTCTTCAACGACAACCACCGGAAGACTGCTTTGAGCTGAGTATAGGTCTCGGTAGTAGCGCTGGCGTTCTCCGTGTGAGGCGAGGCTGTCAAGACCTGCCCGACAGCGTCCATTCATGCACGAATTCAAACTCTCCCACCAGTAAATTCGACTGCACTTAGGGCATCGATGACCGCCTTTCGCTTCGTTCGGACTGATACGGACGTGGACCGTGTTCAGTAGAAAGCCCTTTGCGGCCATCTTGCCCAGCCCAACTGTAACGGGAGAGAGTAGTGTTGCCCCGACAAGGCATTCGACGGCTTTCTTGATGAACTCACCGTTGCCAAACTCGCGTTCGGACCACCGGTAAAGCTGACTCTTCTCCCCGATGGAAAGGGCTGTGACGGCGTCGGAATCCGTGGGCTCTAAAACTAATAGAGACTGTCGTCCGCCCTCTTCTGGAATCAGGAAAGGCTCTGCCGGGGTTTCCCCTCCTGCGAGACCCTTGTATCGGCCCCAAAACTGTTCTCTTCGCGTCCAGGCGTCGTGATTGAATGCTTTCGCCCTCCGAAGCTCATCGAGCACCCCTCGGAAGAGGTCTTGCACCTGGGATTTCGACAAGCTAGGAAAAGAATCGAGGCAGTCGTCCACTGCTTCATTCAGGCCGGCGTAGTCGCATCTCAGCAGACCAACTTCCTCAAGGTTCACATCGGTGTACCAGCGGGTGGCTGCAAGGTCCTCCAGCACGCAGTATTCAAGGTACTTGATGACGACCTTGAATTGAGCGGTGCCTTCGAGCTTGACCTCTGGAAGGTGAGCTGAAAAGAAGCCAGATGTCGTGAGGAGTTGCTGGAAAAGCGTCTCGGCAACAGTTGATACATCCGCCCCACTGACCTCGGGAAGAAGTCGATTCAGGAGGTGGCGGAAAAGTACGTGCGAGTGCCAGTCATCCATGTTGCCAGCCTGGAGAGCCGCATCTTGTCGAGCATCGGCAAAGACAAGCACCTTCGACTTGGCAGGGTCTGGTCGAGCATCCAGGAGGCTCAATCCAAGGACGTTGATTGCGCTCGAACGGCCGACGCTTGATACAAAATTGAGCTTGTTTCGCTCTCTCCGCTTTCCATCCGTCCATGCCACCCCGCAAGACGGGCACATTGCTAGGGGATAGAGTCCCATGGCACCAATGACTCTGTTTTCACCCGCCTCTAGCGAACCTGACTGAAGAGAATTACTCGTCAAGTCGAGTGTTACGGCCAGCGGAACCTTTTTCACATGCGCTGTTCTTGGAGCTCCATTTTGTTTGAGCCAGCCATAGCTATCTGCAAAGGCACGGACATCTTCATAGGCTTTAGCCGACGGGAAACGATACAAGTAGCCTGCATCGGACATGCGAGCATCCTCGGTGTCCATATCCCATGGATACACCGTGCCTTGCTCATCCCATGTCATTCCGAGCATCTCTTCGCCACAGCATCGGCAGAAGTGCAAGGGGAACATGATGCTGTTCTCGTTGCCCTGTTCCGAGCAGCGAGGGCAAGTAGATTCACCCTTAAGCGAGAGGTAGCGGCATCGAGCGCATCGGTACGCCTTGCTTCCGGATTGGAAGAAGTTATGAAGGCGAATAGGAACCACCTGTCTTCCGTTGGCGTCGGCAATGAGCCCAAGGCGAAGCAATGCATCCACAAATGGACGCGTTAATTCGACGGGTTTCCCGAGAGTTTCGGAAAGTTCTGTGGCTAGTTCGCTGGGTTGTTTTGGTCTGACTCTGAGTGCCTCGTAGACTGCGTGATAGACCTCACTCCGCCGAATCATGTGGCGCAGAGATTCCGGATTACGCCTGTCTCCGCTAACGGGTGTCCCAAAGTACAAGTCTGCGACGGCCCACTTTGAGTCATGCGAAGGGT
>CAZAVC010000207.1:0-4647 GCA_964488265.1 uncultured Fimbriimonas sp. | reverse complement strand
ACCTATCGCGTGCTTTTTTTGGGTGATGTCGTGGGCAAACCGGGCCGTCGTGCGGTTTCAGAATGGCTCCCGGCTCTTCAAGAGGAGCACCGACCTCTGTTCACCATTGTCAACGGCGAAAACAGTGCGGGTGGGCTGGGCATCACCCCCGATATCGCCCAGGAGTTGTTTGCCCAAGAGGTGGATGTCATTACGGGTGGGAACCACTCGTTCAACAAGCGAGATATCGGCCCTTACATCGAGAAGCAGCCGCGATTGTTACGACCGGACAACATGGCGAAAGGCGTGCCTGGCAAGGGCATGGTGGTCGTGGAGAAGATGGGGATTCGGTTCGTGGTCATCAATCTCAGTGGTCGGGTGATGATGGATCCGCAGTACGGCGACCCCTTCCAGCGCTTCAATGAACTGATCGAGGAAGCTGGGACTCGCCACGGTCTGCATGACTTTCACGCCGAAGCAACGAGTGAAAAGATCGCGATGGGATATCACGGCGAGGGACGAATCAGCGCCGTTGTCGGCACTCACACCCACGTTCAAACTGCAGATGAGTGCATTTTGAAAGGCGGAACGGCTTATATTACAGATGTCGGAATGTGCGGACCGGTGGATTCGGTGCTCGGAATGGAGCGTGAATTGATCCTCCGCCGATTCCGAACCGGATTGCCGGAGAAATTCGAAGTCTCCGCGCATCCTGGTGTAATCTGTGGTGTAGTGATCGAAGTTGAGTTCGATTCAGGTCGGGCGGTGAGCATTCAGCGTATCCGTAGAGAACCTGAGCCGTCGAATTTTTAACACTCGAAACCGCCAACGAGGGAAAGAAATTGAGCATGTTGATGGCCGCAATTGCCTTGCTTCCGACCGCAGCGCCGGTCCAAGACACGAAGCTGATCTACACGCCTTCGCGAACGATCGCCGATCAGAAGATCAAACTGGCCCCTTGGGGTTCAGGCGTCGTTTCGGAGACGGAGGAATCTGCTTACGCCGGAACGAAGTCGATCCGAATTTCTAGCCGGAACTACTTCCAAGGTGGAACGCTGATCTTTGGTGACCCGGTCGATTTGAACGCCTCTTTCGGAGACAAGAACAACATGCTCCGACTTGCTTTCCAGTCGCTTGACTCGGCAACGGGAACAGGTGGTGGTCGCCCAGGTGGTGGCATGGGTCCTGGTGGCCCCGGAGGATTAGGAGCGGGCGCAGGTTTGGGTACGGGCGCCGGTCCCGGTGCAGGCGGTTTTGGTCCCGGTGGTCCCGGTGGTGCCGGTGGCCGTCAAGGCGGACCCGGTGGTCCCGGAGCGGGTGGATTTGGTCCGGGTGCAGGCGGTGCAGGATCGGGTGGTGCCAACCAGGCAACCATGAAGACCATCCGAGTCATCATCACCACAACCGACGGCAAGCGAAGCGAAGCCTACTTGCCCGCCGCGACCTCGGCACCTGCCGAGCGAGGATGGCGAATGGCAGGTATCCCGCTGCAAGCCGTCAAGGGATTTGACAAGACCAATAAGGTTGTTAAAGAAATCAGTTTTGCAGGAGACGCGGCCGCTGCGTTCTATGTCGGTGATATCCGAATCATCAACGACGCCACTCCGATTCGCGGTCAGATCATGCTGGAGCCCAAGTACTCCAGCTACAGCCTGAACTCCCGAGTGACCTTCTCAGGGATTGGGCAAGGTGGTTCCAGCGTCCTCAAGTACACCTGGGATTTCGACGATAGCGACGGAATTCAAGTTGACGCCGAGGGCCCCAGTGTTGAGACTCGTTTCCGACGAGCAAGCTGGACTCCGCAAAATCCGACGGGCACCTTCAACGTCACGCTCACGATCAGTGATCAATACGGTTTGAAGGAGTCCTACTCAACCAGCCTCAAAGTTCGGGTAAACCCCTAACAAATCAAGCAGGACGCTCTCTCATTGGCTTGGAGAGGACTCTGAGAGAGCGTTCTGCGAAGATTTTTTGCTAGATTTTCAGAGAATCTTGGTTTTGCACTTTTTTGGAGATTTCCAAGGGTGCATACTTTTTCCTGAAATCCAGGGATCATTCTACGGCGGTAGCCGTCATCTACAATTAAGGAATAATAAATGAGAATTGCCGTACTCTCCAAAGAAACTCTCTTCTGCGAGGCTTTAGCAAGCCTTCTTGACCGACACGGGAACTTTCAGGTCGTTGCAAAAGCAAGTGACGCGAAGGACCTGATCACTACCGCTAAAGCTCAACAAGCCCAACTGCTTGTCGTCGATTCGTTCGAGATTGCAAAAGATGAGCTCCAGTTTTTGCTTGGCGCACGCGCATTCGGCGATTTCGTGATCGTTGTCATCGGCGGCGGCGAAGCCACTGCATTGGAGGGCAGCGTTGATCGTGTTGTCAGTCGCTCTGCAAATGCAAACACCCTCTTCAATGCGATTCAAGAGGCAGGCGGACACCTGAAATCGACCCGACCTTACGTTCGCGAAGGGAAGCGCGGATACAAGGACGGAAACGCTCTCACCCGACGAGAATACGAAGTTGCCCAACTCGTTTCGAAGGGCCTCTCCAACCGCAGGATCTCGCAAGTTTCCGGACTTCGCGAGCAAAGCGTCAAGAACCTCGTCAGCGTGATCATGCGAAAGCTGCGCTGCGAGAACCGAACCCAAGTTGCGCTAAAGCTGCTGAATGCAGAAATTGCCGAGCCGGCCACCAAAGAGTAATCTAATTAAGTGGTAGCACGGGTCCTCACTGCGTTGGCGCTCATCCCAATCGCAGTGGGGACCGTTTATTTCAACCGTCCCTACTTCGCCATTTTTGTTTTCTTTTTGGTAGGGGGCATCGCTTCTGCTGAGGCGATACGGCTGTGCCGAGTCCCGTCCGGTATCGGCGTTGGCTACCTCGCCCTCACTCAGGTCTTTGCCTTAACTGCTCTAGCAGCGACCTTTGGTATCGGTCGCCCGTTGTTAGACCCGGTTGTCCAAGCCATTGAGACGAGCCCAATCGTGGCCCTGATTGTCACTGCGGTTGGCTACGCCCTCTTGCTGGTGGGTCCAGAACAAAAGCCCGCAAAGTGGCAAGCCGTTGGAATGCTGCTTTGGATTTGGGGAGGCATGTTCGCGCTGGTCCAACTTGTCGGCTCTCAGGAACGGAGTCCGCACTTCATCTTGTACTGCTTCTTGCCCGTTTGGGGCGGAGATTCGCTCGCGCTGTTTGTGGGTCGAAAGTTTGGGAAGCATCAGCTAGCACCGCTCCTGAGCCCTAATAAAACATGGGAGGGAGCCATCGGACATGTGATCGGTGCGTTAATCGGCGGATTTCTGGTGGCGTTTTTGAACAAGGAGCCTCTCCTCTGGGCACTGATCGCGGCCGCGATCGCAAGCGTATTTGGACAGGCTGGCGATCTATTCGAGAGCTGGATCAAGCGCCGATCTGAGGTGAAGGATAGTGGCTCGATTTTGCCGGGTCACGGGGGAGTTCTCGACCGGATCGATAGTCTTTTGTTTGCCGCGCCCGTTGTTTTGTTCTTGCTCCATTTGGCTCTACCAACAAACAAGTAAGCCGTTTTGTGAGGAACTCCCCGCGCGAACCGTAAACTTAGGCAGTGTTCCGCACCCCAGTCGACCGATTTTGCACAATCGCCCTTGTAGAAGGTGTTTCCGCTGTTCTGCTGTTCTTCATTGCAATGCCCGTGAAGTACGGCCTTCAAAACGACATTCTGGTGAAGATCATCGGCACCGCCCATGGTGCTCTTTGGGTGATTTACATGTTCTCTCTCCTTGAGGTTTGGGTGAAAGAGAAGTGGGCGTTCGGAAAGGTTTTCTTGGGCGGCGTCTCCGGAGTGATTCCGGGGCTTTCTTTCTGGTTTGAGAAGAAGGTTCGCCGGGAAGCACAGCCAGTCGATGCGGTCTGATTACGACCGGGCCCGAGAACTCATTCTGAGCGAGGGTTGGAATAGTACGTGCTACCAACTTTTAAACCCTGGAATCGAGCGTTGGTTCAGTCGATCAAAACCTGGACTCGTTGGCTTTGTCCGAGCGTTTGATTACTTGGTCGTCGCGGGTGCCCCCGTCTGCGCAAAGGAAGATCTGCCCGCTGTTCTCGATGAATGGATGGCTTATTCGAAGACTCGGCGCGGAACGGTGTTCTTCGGTGCGGAAGGACGACTGTACGACACCCTTTCTAGCCTTCAAGGATTTACCGCCATCGCAATGGGAGGACAGCCGTTATGGACTCCCGTCTCCTTCAGGCAAGCCCTTGAATCGCACCCGTCGTTACGCGCACAACTCACCCGGGCGATCCACAAGGGCTTGGTCGTCTCTGAGGAGCAGTCTCTGAGCGAGGCGACAGTCGACCAACTTCAAGGATTGCTCGTCCGCTGGTTAGGAACCAGGGGGCTCCCAACTCTTCACTTCCTGGTTGAACCCAATACACTTTCTGAACAACGTGATCGAAGGTTCTTCATTGCGAAAGTCAACGATCAGATTGTGGGGTTGGTAACCCTTTGCCCAATTCCTATTCGGAATGGATGGTTGACTGAGCAGTTTGTGCGCGATCCGAACGCTCCGAACGGAACGATGGAGTTGCTTCTCTACCATGCAGCGAGCCGGTTGGCCGATGACCCCTCTTTCCAAAATGGTTTGTTTACGATGGGAATGGTTCCCCTTGCGGGGAGAGCTGAGTCACGCT
>CAZAVC010000206.1:0-4651 GCA_964488265.1 uncultured Fimbriimonas sp. | reverse complement strand
CCATCCTCATCGTTCTGATCATCATCCCGCTATTCATCGGCGCGTGGCTGATTTCGGTCAGCAACAACATTGTTCGGCTGAATCGATTGTGCGATAACGCTTGGGCAGGGATCGACGTGGCATTGAAGCGTCGGTACGACCTTATTCCGAACTTGGTCGAAACTGTGAAGGCGTTCGCCAAGCACGAGCAGGAGACCTTTGAAAAGGTCATCCAACTGAGAAACCAAGCATCTGGTTCAAGGGACGTTCATGCTCGCATTGAGTCGGAAACCATGCTCGCCGCCGCCATGACCGGCTTGGTCGCCCGCGCCGAGGCTTATCCGGACCTCCGCAGCAGCGCGAACTTCTTGGAATTGCAGAAGGAACTCGCGATGACAGAAGATCGCATCGCCGCCGCGCGTCGCTTCTACAACGCGAACGTTCGCGACTTCAACATTGCCATCGAGACGTTTCCGGGGTCTATGCTGAAAGGGGACAAGACCCCTCGGGAGAGTTGGGAGATTGACGACCCAACCGAACGTCAGGCCGTCAAAGTTTCTCTCTAGCTCAGCATTTCGTCGAGAAGCTTCTGAACCATGCCCGGATTGGCGCGACCTTGGCTCTGCTTCATGACCTGGCCGACCAAGAAGCCCTTTACGCCTGCCTGACCAGATTGCAGCTTTGCAACCACGTCCGGGTTGGCGGCGAGCACGTTCGCGACGATCTCCTTGATCGCGCCCTCGTCCGAGATCTGGGTCGCACCCGACTCCTTCACGAGGTCGGCAGGCATTTTGCCCGACTTGTACGCATCTTTAAAGAGGGTCTTGGCCATCTTGCCGCTGATGGTGCCGTCTGTCACCAGCTTGGTGAGTTCCACCAAGTGTGCCGGGGTGATCTTGGAAGTGCGTGGCGTAAGTCCGTCCTCGTTCAACAATCCGGAGAAGTCACTGCTCATCCAGTTGTAAACGGCTTTGGGGTCACCACCCGTAGTGACCGCTTCCTCGAAGTAGTACGCCCACTCCTTATCGGCAATGAGCCAGTTGGCATCGTAGTCGCTGAGGCCGTAGTTGTCGCGGTATCGGCGATACTTCGCAAGCGGAAGCTCGGGGAGCGAGGCGCGGAGCGATTCGATGTACTCCTCGGTGAACTCCATCGGCACCAGGTCTGGACACGGGAAGTACCGATAGTCGTTCTCGGTTTCCTTGGTCCGCATGGCGTAAGAAGACTCCTTCTGTTCGTTCCAACCTCGGGTCTCCTGAAGAACTTTTCCGCCACCTTCCAGCACGGCGATCTGTCGGCGAGTTTCAAAGCCAATGCCGAGTTGCACCGACCGGATGGAGTTGAGGTTCTTAAGCTCGGATTTCGTTCCCAGTTGGGTATCGGTGTCCTTTCGAACCGAGATGTTCGGCTCGCAGCGCATGGATCCCTCTTCCATCTTGCCGTCGCAGACCTCTAGGTAGATGAGGATTTGGCGTAGCTGAGTCAAGTACTCCTTGGCGTCTTCGGGCGATTCGATATCGGGCGGGAAGCCGGTGACAATCTCCATAAGCGGGGTGCCCGCGCGGTTGTAGTCGATACCGGAGCCACCGCTGGGAAGGTGCATCAGCTTGCCCGTGTCCTCTTCGAGGTGAACTCGGCGGATGCTGATGCGCTTGGTGCCACCGTCAGCAGTCGGAATTTCCAGATAGCCGTGGAAACCGAGCGGGTTCTCTTCGCCGTATTGGCTTACTTGGTAACCCTTGGGGAGGTCGGGATAGAAGTAGTTCTTCCGGTGGAAGAAGCTGCGCATGGCGATCTTGCAGTTCAAAGCAAGGGAGGTCTTCAACACCATCTCGATCGCGGCTCGGTTGGGCACGGGAAGGGTGCCGGGCAGCCCAAGGCAGATCGGGCATACGCGCGTATTGGGCTCTCCGCCAAATCCAACTTGGCAGCGGCAGAACATTTTCGAGCGCGTCATCAATTCGGCGTGGACTTCCATGCCGACGCTGGTGATGTAATTGGCCATGCGAAACTTCAGTTTACCGATACACCACGGTTGAACCCAAACGATCGACTCATCCCCGTACATAGACGTGATGCTCATTCGCTATTCGCGTATCGCGAACAGCGAATGAGCCCCACAACCGGGTTCGAGAACCTTCCGCACGGATAAACTCTCCAGCATCGTGCTGCTTGACACTTACTTGAACGACGGGTGGGAATTTGCGGAGAAGTCCTGGACAACTCCTGGGGCCAAGTTCGGCTACTGGGTAATGGAGTGGATGAAGGCCGATGTTCCGGGTCACGTCCACTTGGATCTCGTCCACAACGGCGTTATCGCCGACCCCTACGAGCGTCTCAACGAACTTGGTTGTCACTGGATCGATGAGAAAACCTGGTGCTACCGAACCTCCTTTACCTGGAGCGCCAGCGAAGACCTTCCCCGCCGAGTCCTGCGATTCGAGGGCCTGGACACCGTCTGCAAAATCTTCCTGAACGACGAACTCATCGGCGAGCACGACAACATGTTTGTTCCGCTTGAGCTAGACGTCACCGACAAACTAGTCGAAGGCGAGAACCGGCTGCTCATCGAGTTTGCATCCGCCCTGAACGTGGGTACGGAACGACGCAACGCCTACTTTGCCAAAGAAGGAATTCAGGACGACGTCTCTCGATTCGACCCGAGAGCATTCGTGCGAAAGTCCCAATACATGTACGGTTGGGATTGGGGCCCCTCGCTCATCTCTTGTGGCATCTGGAAGCCCGCTAAGCTGCTTGAATTCGCAGCTCGAATCACCGACGTTCGCACCCGACAAGAGTGGCACGAAGATGGATCGGTCACCCTGCACGTGGATGTCGAGCACGAGTCGGCATCGGATCAGAAGCTTCACGCCAACGTAACCTTCTTGCACGGCGACGAACCTTCCTTCCAAGGCTTTAACGGTTCTTTCCACATCCAAAATCCCGACCTTTGGTGGCCCGTAGGAATGGCCGAGGAAGTGGGCAAGGTCTTCCCGCTGCTCGTAACTCTAAGCGATGAGGATGCCTACGTTTACGACTCGAAGTCGATCGAACTAGGTTTGTGCAAGATCGAGTTGAAGCGGGAGAAAGACTCCTTTGGCGAATCGTTCGAGTTCTTCGTCAATGGCGTGCCTTGCTATGCTCGCGGCTTCAACTGGATTCCAGACTCCTCCTTCCCCGCTTCCATCGAGCGCGAACAGCTTGAAGAGCGCCTCAATCAAGCGGTCGACCTGGGCTCAAACATGATCCGCATTTGGGGCGGTGGTCTTTACGAATCCAACGATTTCTACAGCCTCTGCTCTCGGCTTGGTCTGATGGTGTGGCAGGACTTTATGTTCGCTTGTTCCTACTACCCAGATGGTCCTGAAGCCCAAGAGGTGATGAAACTCGAAGCGGCAGCCAATATCAAGCGACTCCGCAACTATCCCTGTCTCGCCCTATGGTGCGGAAACAACGAGAACAACACCATGTGGGATCAAAAGTGGGGCGGCGCCGAGTTCTCTCCAGCGCGCTACTACGGCGAGAATCTGTATCTCAAGACCATCCCCGAAGTTCTTGCCGAGCTCGACCCAGATACTCACTACATCGATTCTTCCCCGACAGGTGTTTTTGACAAAGGCGCCAACGATGGACGAGTCGGAGACCAGCACTATTGGGATGTATGGCATGGCCGTGGCGACTGGAAGCACTATCAAGATTCGGAAGCTCGATTCTCTAGCGAGTACGGCTTTGTGGCATCCTGCTCGCTTCCGGTCTGGGAGTCGGTGCTTACCGATTTCGACTGGCACCACCGATCGCTTGCGGTTCGTTGGCACGACAAGACTCTGAAGGGCTACGAAACCTATCTTGGCTACGTGAGACTCCACTATCCGGAGTTTGAGAGCCTGGAAGACTTGGTGTACTACAGCCAACTCAACCAACGAGACGCTCTCAGGTTTGGTGTAGAACACTTCCGACGCACCTCGTACTGCCGAGGCTCCTTGATTTGGCAGCTCAACGACTGCTGGCCCGTTCAAAGCTGGGCGGTTATCGACTCTTGGGGTCGATACAAAGCGGCGGCATACGAGATGCGGCGTCTTTACGCCAACTCGCTCGTCTCACTCGCTCGTAAGAACGAGAAGGTCTCGGTTTGGGTGGTCAACGATGAGCCGAATACTGCTGAGCGATCTTTCGGAGTCACCGTTGAAGCGCACTCGCTGACAACGGGTGAGTCGCTCAAGACATGGGAGTTCGAAGGATCAGTGAAGTTCAACGAGCGCGCCGCGGTTGGTGAGGTCGATCTTTCTGGCCTTTCCACGCCCGATACGATTCTGCGCGCGTGGGGAACGGCTGCCAACGAGACTTGGATGCTCCTTGCCGAACCGAAGGACTCTCGTTTTGCCGAGGCGGCCCCGATCCTGGGCACCAACAGATCCATGCTTCGAGCGCACGAAACGGGTTACTTCGACATTCGAGTCGATGCGCCCGTTGTAGACCTTATGCTCACCGTCGACGGTGATCCGGAGCCATTCGAGGATAACTTCCTCACGTTCGTAGAGCCTGGCGTCTACACCGTCAAGGTAAAGCGACCGATCACGAGTTTCGAGGCTCGCTCGCTCAGCGGTGAGCACGCAACCCGCGTCTCGCGCTCTCCTCTCGCTGCCAAATTGTAAGCAAAGGCAAAAAGTACGCG
>CAZAVC010000205.1:0-4661 GCA_964488265.1 uncultured Fimbriimonas sp. | reverse complement strand
AGATCACTCTCAACGGGACGTACACCGACGTCCCGGGGACCACACCCGGCGCCTACGCTCGGTACCGGGCGACCCTGAAGGATGGCGTGCTGGCTTACGAAGTCGAATTCGTTCGTTCCGCAGGAGGCGCCCCCCAGAACCAAATCAAGCGAGAGTTTCGGTTCACCGGTGAAGGCCTGGAAGTCCGTTCGAACCTGATGCTTCAAGAGGGGGTTTGGTCGGTTGGGCTATACAAGCACCCTCAGGATATTGCCCTGCCGAGTGGCGCCAAGGCGACGATCACCCAAGTCAGTTGGCTGAGCGGAAACTGGTCGGGATCGCGAGGAGCCAACGGGTCGATCTCGATGGAGGAACGTTGGAGCCCGGCAAAAGGAGGATCGATGCTGGCGATTTCTCGGACCGTTTCGCGAGAAAGACTCTCTGCCTTTGAGTACCTGCGCATTATCGAACGAGACGGCACGCTCGTTTACATCGCCCAACCCAACGGTCTTCCCCCTACCGAATTCATCCTTACGGAGATCTCCGGAACACGAGCGGTCTTCGAGAATCCCCGCCACGACTATCCGAAGAAGATCGTGTACGAGCTATCGCCGGATGGCGTGCTGAGCGCCACCGTTGGACACCTCAAGGGTGGAACTCCTCGGCGATACGAGTATCGGAAAGACCCCGCACCAACCCCTTAGGTTTACAGACTGGGTGAGAAGCTTGGCCTATAGCCGAGGATCAACCGGTTCGCTTTCTAACGCCAAGACGCCAAACACGCATTCGTGCACGTTTCGTAGCGCCTTGCGATCAACGAATCGCGTGAGCGCTTCAATCCCCAGCGCATATTCGCGATGAGCCAGTGAACGCTTACGAGACAATCCTCGGCGGCGAAGCCGGCTTATGTTGGCTTCCTCTAGGTACTCCGGACCGTAGATGATGCGTAGGTATTCCCGGCCTCGGCACTTCACCGCGGGCTGAATCACGCGATCCTGTTTGAACTCGGTGAAGTTGAGAGGCTTCACCACCATCCCTTCGCCACCCGATCCGGTGTGTTCCAGCCACCAATCGGTGGCTGCTTGGCAGGCGTCTTCGTTATCAAGGTCCACCAGCCGATACGGCGTCCGGATCAGGATCGCCGGGTCTTGATCGGCAATGCGCCCGAGCAGATCGAGGTGCCACAGATGCGATCGGTCGTTGTGAACCTTTCCTTCGGATGCCAACAAGTGGAATGGCGCGAACTTGTAGTCGTCGATGGAGTTCACCGTCCAGCAGTAGTTACGATAGGCGGCTCGATACTTCTCAGCGGACTCAACCTTTCGTTCTGCCAACGCCGCCATCGCCTGAATGCCCTTGATGGTCCCCAATGCCGGAGAGGACAAAGCCTCCTGAAGCACTTTGGAATAGTGTTCCGACGCCGCGCCGACGGGGCCGTACTGGCTGCTGATGAGACCCACCGCCTTAGCCGACCAAGGCATGACTTCCATATCCAGCAAGACCCAATCCGACTCGAGTTCTGCAAAGACGCCGGCGGAAGAGATCGCGCTGGAAAGTCGATCGAGCACCTGATTCTGGGTCGCGACGTCAGCAAAGAATTGCCGACCCGTGCGCGTGTAGATCGTGCCGATCTCGCCTGAACCGACTCCAAAGCGCTCCTTGGCCGTTGCTTTATCTTTGCAAACCACCGCCACCGCGCGCGATCCCATGTGTTTTTGTTCGCAGATCACCTGCTGAACTCCGGCTTCCCGATAGAAATTGAGTGCTTCGTCCGGATACTCCAGGTAGCCATCCTGAGATGCCGTCTCGCACGGAGACATGGTGGGTGGCAAGTAAATGAGCCACCGGGGATCGACGGCAAAACGGGACATCGCCTCCAGGGCAGCAATCGCGTTCTCTTCTCGGATGGTCACCCGCCCGGCAAGGCTTGTCTCAATGGACCTTCGACCAAGAACTTCGGCGATGTCAAGAACATCGTCGTCGTCCTCGGTAGGCGTCGCCACATGGTCGAGCGGACGTGCCGGCTCGGCATACATCGCTTTGGCTGGAACGCTCATAAGTTGTCCCTCTGGGTACCGATAGGCGGTTAGGCGACCTCCGAAACAGCATCCGGTATCGATGTTCAGGGTGTTGTTGTACAGATCCGGCTCGGGGACAGGAGTGTGCCCAAACACGACAAATGCGCTCCCGCGGTAGTCCTTTGCCCAAACGGCTCGCACCGGCAGTCCAAACTCGTCCCTTTCGCCCGTGGTCCCGCCATACAGACAGAAATCCCGCACTGCGGGGGATCCGCGCCCTTGCATCCCTTCTGGCAAACCGGCGTGGGCCACGCAAAGCTTTCCGTCATCCACCACCTGGTGGCTCACCAATCCGTGCAGAAAGTTACGAACTTGCTCTTGAAACTCCTCTGGCTGTGCCTTTACTTGCTCAAGAGTCTCCTTGAGTCCGTGCCCTGAAGAAGTTGGCTGCCCCTTGAGCGCTTTCACCAGACGAACATCGTGGTTACCGGGCACACAAATCGCCTTGCCCTTTTCGGTAGCGTCCATCACGAATTGAAGGACCTTGACGGGTTCAGGACCACGGTCGACCAAATCGCCGACAAAGAAGAGCTTTCGACCCTCCGGGTGATGCAGCTCTGGCTCGGTCTTCCACCCCAGTTCGGCAATGAGCGACTGGAGTTCATCGTAACAACCGTGAACATCGCCGATGATATCGAACGGTCCGTGCTCGTCTGGATTTCGGCTCCAGCTCCGCTCACGAACGATCTCTATTTGGTCGATGGTTTCCGGGGTGACGGTATAGACCTTGTGCCATCGTTCGGTGCGAGTGGAACCTAGCGCGCGCTTGAAATCAGCGCGTTGATTTCGAAGCACGTGTGGACCGAATCCACGATTCGGACGCTGAGCGTTCCGCTCATGGCAGATCGGAACGGGGGTATCGATGAAGATCGCAACCCGTAAGGCGTGCCACTTGGTGGCTATCTTGATCAGCGGAGCGCGAGCCTCTTTCTGAACGTTTGTAGCGTCGATGACGGTGAGACGCCCTAACTCTAACCGCCTTTCCAGTAAGAAGTGCAGCGTCTCAAAGGCTTCGGTCGAAACATCGAGCCGATCCTCATCGTCGCTAATCATCCCACGGATGGCATCGCTACTCAGAATCTCCGTAGGCAAGAAGTGCTTCTTGCAGAAGGTCGATTTGCCGGATCCGCTGGTGCCAATCACCACCACAACGGAGAATTCAGGAACGACGATTCTCATCGCTTAAACACCGCCATCTGACTTGGGCACCCATATTCGGGATGCAGCTCACCAATGCCCTCGATCTCAGCCTGATAACCGTACAGCTCGCAGACTTCATCCACCCATGTTTGGAACTCGGTGCGAGTCCATTCGAATCGGTGATCGTCGTGTCGCAAGTCGATCTCGTTGTAAACGGCGTTGTACTCTCGATTGGGGGTGGTGACGATCACGGTTTTGGGCTTGGCGTAGCCGAAAACTACTTTTGCGAACGCCGGGAGGCGGTGAGCCTCCATATGCTCTATAACCTCAATGACGGTGGCAACGTCGAACCCCTCAGTGCGTTTGTCTCGGTAAAGCAGACTGCCGTGGATCAGTTCCACCCTGTGACCGTATCGACCCCCGCCGTCCTCTAATTGAAGCATTTTGGTTGCCCGCTCCAGGGTGTAGTAGGCAAGCTCCAACCCAACAATCTTCTCGATCCCTTGAATTGGGATGATGCTTCGGATGAACTTGCCCTCCCCGCACCCAAGGTCGATCACGGACTTGGGCTTGAGCTCTCGAACCAGCTCCGTCACGCGATCGTGCCGTTGGCGGTGGAGCGTTATCTTCTTCGGCGCGCGCTCCATGGGCCTATTCGTGGCCTCATCGTTATCAGAGGCTTCCTCATCGGGAGCTTTGAACTCCGGCTCGGCGTTGGAAAGTTGCTCGAACGCTTCACGCATCAGTGAAGGCTTTCGACCGAGAGAGGTTCGCAATATGACCGACTTCTCTGGGTGATCGGCAAGCCAACCTCGACCCTTAGATAGGATCTTATCGACCTCTTGCTTATCCATGTAGTAGTGCTTCTTTTCGTCGAGAACGGGAAGCAGAACGTACAGATGCCGAAGTGCATCGCACAGGCGAAGGGTGCCGGTTAGCGTGACGTCAAAGTAAGAACTCTGACCCCATTCCGGAAACTTTTCATCGAGCGGCAGAGCCGTGATTTCCACTGAGTAACCGAGCGGTTCAAAGAATCGACGAATCAACTCTTCCCCCTTTTTGGCTCGCATCACCGGGATTCGAAGAGATATAGGAATCGGTGTTTCCGCAAGTTCAGGCCGCTCTTTGCTTCCTCCACCCATCGCAGAACCAAACGCCTCCGCGATTGCGACCGAAACATAGCTGTTTGCGGTGTAGGGACGATCGTTGACGTATTGCTCGGCAGATCCTTGGTCTTCCTTGCGGCGAACCAGCGCGATGGGGTCGATCTCAACGACCAACACAGCCGTGGTTTTCTCTTCTGACACCTCGGGATAGAACACCTTCAGCGTCCCGAAGGCGGTTTTGCCGTCATAGAGATTCGCAGGATTCTTCCTGAGCAGGTACCCCAGGTCCGATGCCGGCTTATGGGTAGTCGAAATGAAGAGCATGGACTGGGACGCCAAAAGGGCACCCGCGGCAACC
>CAZAVC010000204.1:0-4668 GCA_964488265.1 uncultured Fimbriimonas sp. | reverse complement strand
CTTCGAACAAAGTCACCACTTTGTCAGCCTGGGTGTAGCCAACCTCCAGGAAAATCTTGCCTCCGGGTCCGAGGTGGACTTTGGCTTCTCGTGCCAATCTGCGATAGATCGCAAGACCTTCTTCCTCCGCGAAGAGCGCTAGGTGGGGCTCATGATCGACCACTTCCGGAGCTAACGGTTCTTCTCGGCCAATGTAAGGTGGGTTGGAAACGATGAGGTCAAACTTTTCCTCTGCGTCGGGGAAGAGGTCGGCGAGTCGAAAGATGATCTCCGCGCCGAGTGTCTCCGCGTTCTCTCGCGCAATCTCGATGGCAGGCCCAGAAACATCGGTAGCCCAGACTTCCAGCGAGGGATTCTCGAGCTTACATGTGATGGCGATGCACCCCGATCCGGTGCCGATATCCAAGACTCGCCTGCCGGCTGAAGCCTCCTTAAGAACCTCTTCAACGAGGATTTCCGTTTCGTGGCGGGGTATGAGCACCGCAGGCGAAACTCGGAAGCGCCTGCCAAAGAACTCCCTCTTTCCCGTTAAGTAAGCCAGTGGCTCGTTGTTTAGGCGCCGGAAGAGCAGGTTTTCCCCGGCCAGGTCGTTGAATTCATGCTCGGGGTGAGCGAAAAGCCAAGAACGATCCACCCGCAAAATGTGTGTGGCAAGCACTTGAGCCTCCATGCGGGGGCTTTCGACTCCAGCCAATTGCAGCCTAGCCTCCGCCGACCGCAACCATTCGGCCACGGTCGGCGAGCTCGAACCTTCATCGTGAGTCAGGTTTTCACCGGCAGGAGGCATTTGCGGCGAGACTACTCTAACGGGGCCCTATGACGAGGCGGGTTCGATGGCATACCGACGAAGCTTGCCTCTCATTTCGGAAACTAACTCCGCTTCGAGATAGATGCCCTCTTCCCGGTAGTCCACTTTGTGCACCCGACCAAAATTGTAACAATCTTGAATCAGGCTGCTCTCCGAATAAGGCACCAGAGCTTGTACGAAGCCAAGGAGGTCTTGGACCTGCCTCTTAATCGCAAGCAGAAGATCGTCCATGCCTTCGCCAGATTTGGCACTGATCGCAACCGAGTTTTGAAACTCGGCAACCAGGTCTCGGCGCACCGTTGGGTCGGTGATGGTGTCGATCTTGTTGAAGACGGTGATCATCGGCTTTCCTTCGGCACCCAGAATCTTCAAAGTGTCCATGACCGCATCCATCTGGACTTCCCAACTTGGATTGCTGACATCGACCACGTGAAGAACGAAGTCGCTAAAGTTGACCTCTTCGAGAGTGGATCGGAACGCGGCAACCAGGTGCGTGGGTAGGTTTCGGATGAATCCAACCGTGTCGGTAAGGAACATCGCGTACCCATCGGGGAGATCGATTTTTCTCGTCGTTGGGTCGAGCGTGGCGAACGGCATCGCGTCCGCCAGAAGGTCGGTGCCCGCCATGCGGTTCATCAGCGTGGATTTGCCCGCACTCGTGTAACCCACGATCGAAGCGAACGGGAACGGATGCTTCCGGCGTCCCTCTCTTTGGCGATCTCGAATCTGCTTGACTTCATCGATCTCACCTTTCAGGCGAGAGATGCGGTCTCGCACCAGGCGGCGGTCGCTTTCCAACTTGGTTTCGCCGGGGCCTCTCATACCGATACCACCCTTTTGCCGTTCAAACTTGGTGTAAACGGACATGAGCTTCGGCATCATGTACGAAAGCTGAGCAAGTTCCACTTGGAGCATGCCCTCTCGCGTTCGGGCGCGACGCGCAAAGATGTCGAGAATCAGCTGGGTCCGGTCGATGACCTTTTTGCCAAAGGCTTCTTCCAGGTTCCGTTGCTGAATACCGGAGACTTCCCCGTCGATGAGAACGAAGTCGGCTTCGACGTCCTTCGCCACCACCGCAACTTCTTCGACCTTGCCCGTTCCGATGAACGTGCCTTTGTACGGTCTGTCTAGCCTTTGTCTTACGGTGATGAGCGGTTCAACGCCCGCAGCCTCACAAAGGCCAATAAGTTCTTCTTCGACCATCTGGTCGTCGGAATCGTGCTCGTTCACAACGACGAGGACGGCCTTTTCTGTTTTTGGAATATTAGATTCGGTTTTACGCATATAGCCACAAGGGCCTTAGCCCTTTATTGCCCACGCAGCACAAAGCCTGCATGGATGGCTTCCAACTCGGTGATCGCTCCGGAGACGGCGGATTCAAAAATGGCTTTTCCTTTTTCCGCTGTCGCCAGTGTCGCGTAGCCGAGGGCGCCACGATCGGTGACCTCATCAAAGGTCAGCACTAGCGAGGAGATTGCGGGTTCAGGAATTAGACCATCGTCGATCAGTTTTTCTTTGCGGACTTTGTGCGGATGCAGGTGCATCATCAGCGAGACTTCTGCCTCGCAAGAATGTTGGATGCGCTTGGAAGGACCCTCTAAGACTTGAGCAATGGTCGCTTCTGCAAAATCATGGTACCCCTTGTGGGCAAAAACCGATGAGGCAAAGGTCTCCTTCAGTTCCCTTAGGGCCATATCGTTCGGTGAGGTATTCCCACCGTGACCGTTCAATACGAAGAACTTTCGAAAACGGTGCTTACTTAGCCCGGTCACGATCTGCTTTAGTACATCGCCATAGCCGGACATGGAAGCGGTGAGGCTTCCGGCAAACGCCATGTGGTGCGCACTCGCACCCAGCCAAACCGTGGGCACTAGGAGCACTTTCGACGGAATTTGCCGCTCGATTTCCTCTGCCACCGCCGTTACCAGCAGCGAGTCGGTGAACATCGGCAAGTGCGGACCGTGCTGCTCCAACGAGCCCGTTGGGATGAGCACCACCGTTTCACGATCGAGGGCATCGACCTCTTCCCAAGTGAGATGGGCGAGAACCATGCCCTCATTGTGCCACGCCGCCTTGAAGTTGCGGCGAACCAAGGAGGCGGTTACCGGACTCGATCGTCAAGATCGCGCATCATCTTTTTCACAACCGCCCGAAGGTCCTTGTCATAGATCATGTGCTCCGAAACCTTCTGGTAGCCGTGCATGATGGACGTGTGGTCGCGGTCTCCAAAGTGAGACGCAAGGTGCTTCCACGAGTCGCCGAGAACTTCTCGGGCAAGATACACCGCCACGTGACGGGCCTGCACGATCGGCGCTTTACGAGAGTGCCCCACGATATCTTCGCTGGAAATCTTCATCTCTCGAGAAACCCGATCGATGATTTGCGGAACGCTTGGCTTTGCCATGGTCGCGGCTCCGTAATGCCGCTCGATCAGTTCTTCGGTCAGTTCCAACGAAAGTGGTCGACCATCTAGACTCGCCTGAACCGTTAACTTTGTGAGCGCACCTTCTAAAACCCGGATGTTTCCCGGCACGTGCTCGGCAAGATACATTGCGACTTCGTGGTCGAGTTCGATCCGCTCGGCGACAGCTTTACTCTTGATGATTGCGCAACGCGTCTCCGTATCGGGCATTTGGATATCCGCAACTAGACCACTTTCAAATCGCGACCGAAGGCGCTCTTCCATCATGAAAAGCTCGCGGGGCGGCTTGTCCGAGGTGATCACGATCTGCTTGCCCATCGAGTGCAAGTGGTTGAACGTGTGGAAGAACTCTTCCTGAGTTCGGTCCTTGCCGGCGATGAACTGGATGTCATCAAGGAGCCACAGACCGACCGGACGCGTTTGGCGGCGAAACTGCTCGACTCGGTTGTTCTGAATGGCGTTGATGAAATCTTCGGCGAACTGCTGGGCGCTCATGTAGACCAGCGGAAAATCAGGGTCTCGCTTCAGAATCTCGCTTGCAATGGCATGGAGAAGGTGAGTTTTTCCCAGACCACTCGGACCGTAAATGAACAGCGGATTGAACTTCTGACCAGGCGATTCGGCAACGTTCTTCGCCCCGGCTACGGCAAGCCGGTTGCTTTGACCGACCACGTAGGTATCGAACTGGAATTTCGGATTCGGCGAGAAACGGGTGGGGAGTTCGATGATGGTAGGGAGCGGCATATGGACTCCCTCAGAAGGCGTCGGGGTTGGCTTCTCTCGCCCTGTCGATTCCAGCTGAATCGTGATGGATTGACCAAGTTCGTCGGAAAGATAGCTTTGGATCATCCCTAGGTGTCGCTCTCGCACCCACTCCATCACAAACTTGCCCGGGCAGTTGATTCGGACAACCGAACCCTCCAGTCCAACAGGCTCTAGCGGGTTAATGAATCGGGCCATCACAGGCACGGGCAATTCGCTCTGGATTCGTTTGAGAACTCTTTGCCAGGTGCCGGTCAACATAATGCGAGACTCCGAATCATCAAAAGTGAACTGTTTCATTGGTACGAACGGGACCGTCATCAAAGCTCCGCTTCTCTGATGCCGGGAGCGGGAGTATACAGACCTTTTATCGATTCACAAAATCTCGAAAAGGCGAGAAAACCGGGCTTAGAGGCAAGGAATGCCAAGGAGAGACAAGGAAGAGATTTTTCCTTAAACAGGCGCGAAAAAGCTCACAGAGAAGCTTGATTACTCGGCTTTTCAACTTCCGATTTGACAAACTTCTACCAAAATTTTTTCGTCAACCTAATTATCGAAAACCCACCCGAGCGGGCGGTTATCGGGGGCCTGCCGGAAACAGTCGGCTGCCCTGAACCACTGGTGGAACCGCGGAGATGGGGTTCTCTTGGCTCCACTTGTCGCCAAGCTTGGGCAG
>CAZAVC010000203.1:0-4694 GCA_964488265.1 uncultured Fimbriimonas sp. | reverse complement strand
ATTGGGTAGACCAAGCCTTCGATCGCGGGGATGATTCTGGCTTCGACGCCTTCGCCGATGACGGCAGGCAGGAGGCCCACTTCATTCGCCGATTGAACAATCGTTTTCGCTGCCAATTCGGCGGCGTGGTTGGCCTCCGCGGCGGCTCCCGGTTCACCGAGAGAGACAAGCGCATCTCCGAGAATTCGGTAAGTCGCCCACCCTTTTACGCCGAGGTAGAGGTTGTTTCTCGCTTGTCCCAGAGATGCGTCCAAGCTGTCGTAAGTGGTAATTTCCGCTCCACCTCGGCATCGCCATCCATCCGATCCAACGAGTCCATTTCGTTGCGCGGGATCGTGGTGGTCGCGGTTTTGCAGACTGCGGAGTGCACGGACGAACACGTCTTTGCGACTCTCGCCCCACGCGTTGTCGTCGCTGTGCTTCAGATAAATCCCTGCGCAGAGCACCCAGTTCATGAGCTCCTCGGCAGACATGAAACTGAAGCAGCCGGTGAGACCTGCTTGTTCGTAACCCGAACGACCTTCTAGACTAAACGCATTGCCAACTCCCATGTCGTGAGCGAACGCAATCCCGCCGGGATAGTCGTTTGGATCATTCGGGAACCGAACAGTATCGTCATAGCTATAACGGTCGGCGTAGAGGTCCAGCACGTTGCGGACGGTCCATGGGTGGAGCGCCAGTTCGTAGAACAACTGATCGACGGTGAGATCGAACGTGTTCATCATTCGATACTCGCCTTCGTTCACCACCCATAGCGGTTGGTTTTGCGGGTCGAGCAGGAGTTGGGTGCTTCCGTAGTAAGACCGAATAGCGTGCGACAACTGGAAGTAGCGGTCGTCAGTCAGGCGTCCTTTGAGCGATTCGTCCAGCGCCTTTCCAGCCTGTAGCCGCTCATCGCAAAGAGCAATTCCACGCTTTAGGACCTCATCTAAGTTCTTGTAGAGCTCGGTGTAGAGGTATCGCCCCTCGATTCCGGAGGTCACAACACCTTCTCGATAGAAGCCGAATGCGACGCGAACGCGTTTCAGTTCACCCGCCTTGACCGGAATCACAATGAGTCCCGTGTGTGCGACCAGGAAGGGAAGATTCTCTTTATGGGTTGGGTCCAGGATCGTTTCTGGTTGCCAGGCAATACCCGCCCAAGCGTCTTGATCATCGACCGCGATGCCGGTGTTTCGACCTTGAGCGATCCCGACCAACCCGACTTCTGGGTCCAGAACTCGCATACCCGCGTACCTTTCGGTTCCTCGGTAGCCAAGGAAAGCTCGGCGATCGAATGTCCCCGAACGGTTGTCGAGGATCAGTTCACCGAAAACTGCAGGAAGGTAGGCGTCGTTGTGGACGAATTTATCGGCGGCAAAGGGGGAAGTCGGCTCGGGAAGCGCTCCGACCGGAGAACCGATGGTCAGGGTGAGGTCGCCCGCAATCCAGGTGTCGATGCTCGGTCCCATTTTTCGGGTGACTTTGCCGTCATCGAAAGGATCGATTGCGCCCGCTTGGCTCAGGTCGCTATGGCCTTCTACATCGTAGTCTCTTGCAGCAGATTCGGATCCGCCGTAGAATGGAAATGCCTCGAAGGTCCCGGGTTGGTCGGCTGATTCGAACCCGACGAAGATGTTATCGTTAGCGGGACCGCTGAGTTCAAGACCGAATCCGCCTTTCGCCCCTTTGGAGCCAAGGGTGAAGGTAGCGAAGGCACCTGCTGGAGAATGGTGGGCGTTGTAAAAGGTTCGATCTTTCATAAATTTCAATCACGAAAACATTTGGGGAGGTTGTCCCCAAGGTAAGTCATCGGCCCGAGAAATAGTCTTGCAAAAGACTATTTCTTAGGCTTCTGGCGCTTATAGGTAACGTCGAGTTTGGCGGTCTTCTGAGTGATTTTCAAAGAGTCGCCGGTAAGTACAAATCCGTAGGAAACGACAATGGGACCTTCCGTGCCCTTCGTTTCGATGAGAAGTTTTTCGGCCTGGGTTTTCCACCGACCTTCTACTTCGCTTGTTCCGCGCCCAATGGCCTTGTTCACCATGATCGCGGTGCCGTCAGACTTCAGGTCCATGGTGGATGTGTCGCCTTTGGTCGCCCAGTAGCCGACCATTTCGGGCTTAACTTCACCTTCAAACGCCACCATCTTTGGCGGTTCCGGCTCGTACGGAGCCTCATCTTGAACGCAACCCGCCGAGACGAGACCCACGGTCGCCCCAATGGCTAGCAATGCTAGCCCGGAGCGACCGCCGAAAAGCATGGGTCTCTTTGGCATTATTGTGGTCCGTTAACGCCGCGCGACTTTTGCATCGCCTCTCCCTGCTTCTTCGCATTTTCCATCGCCGCTCTTGCCTGCGGAGGCATCGCGTCGATTTCAGCTTGCGTCATCTGCTTTGTGGGAGGAGGGGCCTCCCCCTTGTCTTCGCCGGAGCATCCAACAAGGGTGAGTCCCAGAATCGCTACTGCAAGTAGGCTACTTTTCATTCTTAGTTGATATTCGCCCATTGAGCGCAGACGCCACCCGGGGTGAACATCCAGGACCAGTCCTCTCCACCGATGGAGCTACCGGTGTAGATGTCTCGGCACCAGTTGAGAGCGCCCTTTCGAACGTTCTTAGCGTGTCCATCTGCCCATGCAACGTTGGCTTGCAGGGTGTAGCGGTATCGCGGCATGGCGCAGGATGGGTTCGGTGCGCCCCAGTTGCAGCTCAGGTCGTTATCCCACTTAGCGCCGGAGTTCGCGCCTTCCCATTGCGGCGGCCATTGTGCTCCGCCGTGCCACCACCAGTGGTACTCAATGAATCCAGCCGAGGAGTTGCCCCAGTCTGGGTTGATACCAACCGTCGTGATAACGGCAGTGCCTGCCGGTCGTGGGAGTTCGGTTACTGACTTCGATGCATTGCCTTCATTCGGGATGAGCGAAACAAAAGCGGAGTACCCGTACTTGGAGTTCGAAGGCTCCGAAGGGCTTGCCCAGAGACCGCCGATCGAGAGGAGTTGGTTGTTAGACCATCCACCGTCGGATCTTCCGCCGGACTTAATGTACGGCTGAACCGCTTCGCGCCATGTGAAGCCGTTGTTTCCGTATTGCGGGTTCACATAGATGTTTCGCGGATAGTAGTCGTCGTTGTCGGCGGCGTACATCACGATGCCCGTACCAATCTGCTTGAGGTTAGAAAGGTCGGCGGTTTTCTTGGCGGCTGCCTTTGCTTGAGCGAAGACAGGGAAGAGGATCGCTGCCAAAATGGCAATGATCGCAATGACTACGAGAAGTTCAATGAGCGTAAATGCGCGTTTCATATGATAACTCTGCGTTGAGTATTAGACATGGCTGTGGATTCTCTAACATCGAGGCCACAGTCGAAGAGGAACGATATTCCGGGCTGGGGTGAGGATTCCTCACCGGAATCCCGGATCAGTTTCAAAAGGTGTTTCGTAGCCAAAGCAACCATCTGCTCGACGGGTTGGCTGATCGAGGTGAGCTTCGGCCGCGTTCGTTCACAGAACGGAGAAGAGTCGAAGCCGATTACAGAAAGTTCGACGGGAATGTTCACGTCTTGTTCCTCGCAAGTTTCGAGGAATTGACCTGCGAGGGTGTCGCTAAAGCAAATCACTCCGGTGACGTTTCGCTCCTCGATAAGCTCCAGGCGGACATCCATTGTATCGGCAGACCACACGACAACCTCGGATCCTACTCCGAGATCGAGTGCAGCTGACTCAAATGCCTTCCTACGGGCGCGCCCTTCGGCAGTGACCTGATCGACTGGAGTCACCAGGAACGCAATAGTTTCGTGCCCAAGGTCTTTCAGGTGGGATACGGCTAACTTCATGGCCGCATCGTTGTCGGCACAGAACGCGGGTACTCCCGGGACCGATCCTGCAGGAGCATGCACCATCACGACTGGAATGGTGGCGGATCGAATCGCCTCTAAACTTGCCTCGTCAAAGTCTGGCCTGCACCACAAGACGCCATCGAACCGCCCGTCACTGATGGAGCGGGTGTCACCGTCCTCAATCAGCTTTGGACAGAGAGCCATGGTGTAGCCTGATTCAAACAGAGCGGGCAACACGCCGTTGAACAACTGCGGAAAGTACGGCCGATCTTCTCCGAATCGATCCAGGTGCTGAAACACGAGGGCGATCGTTTTTGTTTCCCGACTTCGCAAAGATCGCGCGAGGTGGTTGGGACGGTAGTTAAGCTCACGAGCAACTTTGCGGATGAACTCCGCTTTTACTGGACTGACCTTAACGTTTCCTTTGGTTCCGTTAAGCACCGCCGATACAGCCATTGCGGAGACGCCCGCTGCTTCGGCAACATCCTTGATGGTCGTGCGTGACATTTAACCGTAAATCTCTATTGCCGATTATACGAACAGATGCAACCATTGCCAAACACATTTAGCGAAATGTTGAAATAAATTAGCAAAAACTCGCAATGGTACAACCTTAAACCTCCGTAGCTCGCGGCTCATCACGCGTGTCGCGGACGTCGAAATTTATCTGTAAATGCCCTTTTCAGGGGATATGAGCGGTTTGAGATCCTGATTTCAGGGAGCGTCCTCGTAGGGGATCATCGCGAGGCGCAGATTCCGCTGCAGCCTGGTTTCAAACCACCAACCCAGAATTCCAAGGAGGAAGACCACGACGCACCCAACCTTAGCGGCATGGGCGATACCTATAAATCCGTCGATGATCACGTAACCTCGATCCGGT
>CAZAVC010000202.1:0-4697 GCA_964488265.1 uncultured Fimbriimonas sp. | reverse complement strand
CGGCGAGGGTCGAAAACGATCTCGGTGAGGCCCGGACCAAATCTGGGGGTCCAGGAAAGTCCCCGGTCTTCTGAGACAAACAGGCCGCCAACGGGATTCCAAGGTTTGTCTGAATAAGCGTGGAACTGATCTTTTTCAGGATATTGCCCGGCTACGGCATACCATCGGCTCGGCTTATGAGGGTCAATTTTCAGGTCCGAGGGGAGCCGCCCGGCAAGCGAGCCCAATCTCTTGAAGGAAGCGCCATTGTCTTCGCTCAGCCACATTCCTTCGAGGTGGCAAAAGGCAAGAATCCGGTCTGGATTTTCCGGGTCACGCTGTATCAGTCGACCCGCCCAGCGCAAATGGTCGTTGGCAAAAGTCGGCACTAGACCGGTCTGGTTCCAAGTGCGACCACCATCCTGGCTGCGATAAAGCCCGCCTCCTTTGATCCAGCGATCTCCCATCAGGATCACTAGGTCATTTGGGTTACGAGGGTCAACGCTGACACCGCGGACCCCACAAGTACCAATGGAAGGCAATCCCGCGTGCAACATCCGCCAGCGATCACCACCGTCGTCCGACCGATAAACGCCGCCCACATCGACCGAGGCGTAGAGAACCCCAGGCTTTGAAGTAGGGAAGACGTCTTGGATGTAACCCCCGCCGCCGAGGATGGAACTTCTCCATCGACCGTACTCGCCCCGGGGAGTGAGCTGTTGTGGATCGGGTGCCCCAAGCAGATTTAGGCTCAAAATAACGCTCAGCAATTCAGAACTCACCATTGATCATGGCAACAAGACGAGGGAAGGGCGGAGAAACCACGCTCATTTTTAGATTTCGTGATTTCTGTTAACGGATTGTTAGCGGTAAATCTTTGTTTTCAGTTCTGAATTGACGATAACCCTCTTGAGTCTTATGATTACGTCAGCCACGGGGCCGAACTTCTTCTTATGAATTCCAACTTTAATCCTTTTATGAGGTCCGATAGAGACCACCTTCGAAGACAGGGTTCTCGATTCGTCCGTCGAATTGCTCTCATAACCCTCGCTCTGTCTATTGGCAGCGCGGTGGTTGGTTTTAAGGGCGAAGAACCGAAGTCTGCTGCGCAAGCCACTTCCGCGCCTATCCAATCTCCGTCTTTCCGCTCGGTGAAAGAGCTGGACGCCTTTATTTTGCAAGTCAAAGCCGAACGACGAAAGTGGGGCAAAGACGATAGCAAAGGCACCGCCGGCTACCTAGAAGCTCTCCGCGAGAGGCTCTTTGTTCGATCATTCCCGAATGACCGGCCCGATGAGGATGCCTACTTCGAAGCGCTTCAGCACATGTCTCAGATGCCGAAGGCCACCGCGTTCGAAAGAAGCATTTTTGGCGGACAGAACTCCTCAGCTGGACTCAAGATCGACCCGATCACCGGCATTCCTGTCCGCGCCGGAAACGTGGGCACGACTCCTGGTACCTGGGACTTCTTCGGGCCGCAAGGGCTCGGCATCCCCTATCGGATTTACTACGGACCGCCCGACGCTGCTTTGAACGGTCGCATCGCGGGTCTGGCGTATGACCCTTCCAACCCGCGAACGCTTTATCTGGGTGCTCCTGCAGGTGGAGTTTGGAAGTCCACCGACGCCGGTGTCACTTGGAATCCGCTTGGTAACGGTTTCACGGCCCCTTACATCTCTCGCGTTGCGGTGAGCCCGGCTAACAGCAACCTGGTGATTGCAGGCATGGGCGACCCAGACGGTGGGCAAGGAAACGGTAACGGCATCCTCCGATCCACCGATGGCGGTTTGACCTGGTCGAACGTCGTTCTCAACGGTGGCAGTTCCATGCGCGTCTCCGAGGTCATGTTCGACCCCGATGATGCGAGCATCGTGACCGTCGTTGCCGACAGTGGCGGAGGACTCTACCGATCGGTCGACGGTGGCGCTTCGTTCACGCGTCTCACGGTGGGTGGTTCGAACAACCGCCAGTTCACCGAGATGTCGATCGGCATCGCAAACGGCTCCGGTGTGCGACGCTACTACGTTTCCGATCGATCCGGCGGGCTCTTCTTCTCGGAAGACCGTGGACAAACCTGGACCGCGTTGAATGGCCCTCCTGGCTGGGGAGGTCGAACCTTCATTGGCGCTTCGCGGGTCGACGCAAACAAGCTCTTCACCATCTCGAACAGTTCTCAGCGCGTTCATGTCGGAACCATTTCGGGTGGCACGGCTACCTGGACCGACATCACCTCGAACATGCCGAGCGGATACAACTGGTCGCAATCTTGGTACGACATGCACCTAAACGTTGCGAAGCACAAGCGCAACGGCGTGGATACCGACTTTGTTTACGTGGGCCTCATCACCCTGGCTTGCTGGAACGGAAGCACCTGGACCGACGTTGGGCGAACCTACACGAACTCCGCACTGACCCACAATGACGCGCACGTGATGACCGTCAATCCGGCGAATGAGACGGAAATGCTCATCGGAAACGATGGAGGCGTCTGGCCGCTTAAGTTCAACGAAACGAACCAAACGTGGACATTCAACAACCGATCCAGCAACACGCTGGGAATCACGATGTTCTACTCAGCGGCGTTCCACCCTTGGTCGACGGTTCGACTGATGGGTGGTACCCAAGACAACGCTTCGCCGGTAGCGATTGGCGACCTGAAGAACTGGGTGAACCGAACGGGCGGCGACGGAATGGGATGCGCTTGGAGCCCAAGCAACCCCAATATTGCTTTCGGATCCGCGCAGTTCAACGGTCTTTACGGCACCACTAACGGTTGGACAAGCCAATTTGGCTTTGGTCCCGATTGGGGGTCCGACCCAACTCCGTTCGTCACGAAAATGGCGATCGAGCCTCAGGCATCGGCGGCCCTTTACGTAGGAACCAACCACCTGTGGCGATACAACACCACGACGGGCGGAACCTGGGACTCTCGGCTCGGCAACACCAACCTGTGTCCGAACGGCGGAGCGATCTATTCGATAGCGGTCGCCCCCACCGACAACAAGGTTCTTTACGTAGGAACCGAGCAGGGGCAACTCTGGACATCGGTCGATCGAGGAGCTACCTGGCGACAACTCGATACGCTGCTCACCCCGGCGTTCAACCGACGCACAATCACCCACATCCGCGTTCACCCAACGAACAAGAACCAGATCTGGTTCACCGTTGGAGGAACGGGTACGCCGCACCTTTACCGGGTGGATAACACCACGGCTCCGAATCCGGTTTTGGAAAGTGTGAGCGGATCAGGCGGTACGGGTCTCCCGAACATCTTCACCTCTTGGATGGCGATTGACGATCAACAGCCCAACACTCGGTGGTGGGTGGCGACCGATATCGGCGTCTTTGCCACGACCAACGGAGGGGCAACCTGGACCAACGCGACCAACGCACTGGGCATGCCTGTCTGTGAAGTGAGTCGGTTGGAATGGGTGCCTGGAACTCAGTTGCTCATGGCTTCGACCTACGGTCGAGGAATGTGGCGGCTTGCGGTGAAGGGTGGCGGTGTCACAACCGGTACGCCGAGTCTTCGATGGAACCACGCCCCGCGACTCGCAGCGGGAACGGTCACCGTTCGAAGCGCAGCGCAGAACAACGGTACCGCGCTTCTGGACGATCTTCGCATCAGCGATGTGACACTGAAAATCGGGAACAACACCTACCGGGCAAACACTCTTTGGCCGATCGTCGCAGGCTCGGTCCTTACGGGTCAAGCCACAAGCCGAATCTTCAACATCTCGGTCCCAGCCGGTTCTCCTCGAACGGGCACCTACCGGATCGAGGGCTCCTATCTGCACGCAGGTAAGCGAGTCGATATCGTAGAATCGGCGACCATCAGCTGGTAGTCCACTTGATCACCTTAGAGGACAAAAGGTGCCTAGCCCGCAGAGGGTTGGGCACCCTTTTTTTCAGAAACCGAACCTTTGACGATTCCTTGACGATCATGAATGAAACTCTTCCTCGTGAAGAACAAGATCGCGTGGGTGACTCTAGGTGTGGCTGCCGCCGCCATCGTCGTCGCTCAAGGAACCAAGAGACTCTATTTCAACGGCGAAGTCGCCTCTGAAGACGTGAGAATCATCAACGGCGTTGCCTATGCGCCTCTGCGAGATATCGCGAAGGCGATGGGAACCACTGTTGCTCAACGACCGGACGGTTCGCTGGAGATCGTGCGCCAAGGTGGCGCCAACCAAGTGGAAGCCAAGCTCAATGGCAAAGTGGGCGACTGGCTCTTCGATGGTGGTTGGCGATTCAAGGTTGTCGGGTTCAAGCGGGTCGCTAACTACAAGAAGGTCAACCCTTGGTACAGCGAGACCGAGGTGGATGGCGATGAACAGCACGACCTTCTTGTGATCGACTACGTTTTCCGAAACGGGATGAAGTCCGCGTTCAGCATGGATCTCGGCGGAAACCTGACGTCGGTGGCAAACGAAGACGGCTCTTCAAACCCGGTGGAGAACAACGACTTCAAGTACAACGGTGGTGTTTTCTACTCGAAGCCTCTTCTGCCTGGTGCAGAAATGAAGGGAGCCTTGATCGTAAAAATCCTCAAGACCGAAAAGCCGAAGGACCTCATCGTTGAGTTC
This sequence comes from uncultured Fimbriimonas sp., assembly GCA_964488265.1. Lineage (GTDB taxonomy): Bacteria > Armatimonadota > Fimbriimonadia > Fimbriimonadales > Fimbriimonadaceae > Fimbriimonas. Next base: position 132 of record CAZAVC010000202.1, on the reverse strand, counting down.
GGTGGCATGACTGGATACACCGATGAAGTGAAGCCCAAAGAGCCAACCGTCCTGCGCATTAGCCTGTCCAACTAAACCGAAAAATAGATTCGTTTCCCCAAAACAGGCTTCATGAAGAAAATCAGTTCTAGG
>CAZAVC010000201.1:0-4715 GCA_964488265.1 uncultured Fimbriimonas sp. | reverse complement strand
TCAGGCGCGAGAAGGCGTCCACCATACAGGTCCAGTAAGTGCTGTCCCCCGTGTTGGTCCCTCCTATCAACCTGGCGTCGATCGCAACTCGCATTTTTCCGTACCTTCCCTTTTGGTTGAACCTTTAGGGATTCAACCGGCACAGATCTTGAACTGTAGCCGATTGGAATACAATTATTCTGTCGCGAAGCGCATCATGAAAAAGCAATCATCTCCCATCGTCCTCATCAGCGTCCTAGTGGTTCTCCTCTTCGGCGCGTTTGTGATGAACAAGAACTTCAAAAACGAAGTGAAGACTCCTGAGGAAATGCAGGAGGAAATGCAGAAGATGCAGCAAGAGCAAATGGAGAAGATGGCGAAGGACAAGAAGCCTGCCGAAAACCCATCTGGCTCTGGTGACGCTTTGAAAGCTGCGATCAAGGGCAACAAGGGTGGCGGAAACCCAATCAAGATGTCGACTTCTCCAGAGGAAGAAATGGCAGGTCAGATGGGCGGAGCGAGCCGAGTCGTCCTTCAAAACCAGACTTCTGCGCCTATCAAGCCGACCCCGAACGATTCCGCAACGTCGTCTCAGTGGTACGGCAAGTAAGTCGTAAGTCACCACGAATGCGGCTTCTGAGGACTACTCAGGAGCCGTTTTTTTGCGCGAGAGTCCGCGAGAAGATCCCGATCACGCCTCCGGCTAATGGGACGCGTTCGAAGACGTGATCAAACGTCTCTTCCAGGGCGTTTCCGTTCAGGTATTCGTCGACCGTCCAAAGCGTTGATTCTGAGGCGGGAACAACGCCGGTTCTCCCAATCGCAAGAAGGCGAGCATCACAGGCCACGCTCAACTCAGATACAAGCGTGAGGTCGTGAACAGTCGCGACAACCGCTTTCCCGGATTGCGCGATTTCCACCAACAAGGCGAAGATCGCATCCTGGGAACGGGCATCCACAAAAGTGAACGGCTCGTCGAGAGCGATGAGCCGCGAGTCTTGAGCCAAAGATCGGGCAATCATGACGCGGCGCTGCTCGCCGCCGCTGAGCTCTGAAACGGGTCTTTTCGCAAGATGAGTCGACCTTGTTTGTTCCAGAACACGTTCGACGGTTTCCCAATCGCGAGCGGTTTCAAACATCGAGTCGGTGCGCGCGAGGCACGCCATCGCGACGTACTTTTCAACCGTGAACCCAAACTCAGGGGCTTCGCTTTGAGGACACCACGCGACGGTTTCCACTCTCGCCTTACCGGAAACTCTTGCAAGGGGGGACCAGCCGCCATCGACAAAGAACTCAAGGTCGCCACCGCACGGCTTTTCGACCCCAACGAGCGTTCTCAGGAACGCGGACTTGCCCGCTCCATTTGGTCCGACGACAAGCATCAATTGTCCAGATGCAATTTCCAGTGAGGGAATCTGAAAGAGGGGTTTTCCTCCGTAACCCACCGCAAGCGATTTTGCCCGCGCGACGACGGCGCTCACGATGCCTCCGTCTCGAACAGGCCAGACGAGAACACACGGAAGAGAGCCGCGTACTCGCCGTTCTTTGCCATGAGTTCTTGGTGAGAACCCTGCTCGACAACCATCCCCCGGTTGAGCAGGACAATCTTGTCGGCTCTAGCGGCGGTGGTCAGTCGGTGAGCGATGAACAACGTGGTGCGGTTGTGCATGACCTCCTCCAGAGCTTCCGTGACGAGCTTTTCGGAGGTTGCATCTAGGGCGCTGGTTGCCTCGTCGAGGAGCAAAAGTTTGGGCTGCCTTAAAATCGCGCGAGCAATGGCGACCCGCTGCATTTGGCCGCCGCTTAGCTTGGTGCCACGCTCACCGAGGCTGCTCGACTCGCGATCGTTCATGCTGAGGGTGAACTCAAGCGCATTCGCCTTCGCCAACGCATCGTGCACCTGCGCATCGGTGGCATTTGGTGACCCGAGTCGAACGTTGTCTTCAATGCTTCCGGCAAAGAGAAAGGTGTGCTGAGGAACGACTCCAACAAGTCCTCGGAGGAACTCGACATCCAACTCTCGCAGATCGACTCCATCGAGCAAGATTTGACCGGATGAGGGCTCATAGAACCGCTGAACCAAATCGGCGACGGTGCTCTTGCCGGACCCACTAGGACCGACGAGCGCGAGGGACTCGCCCGGCTCCAAAACGAACGAGACGTTTTCTAATGCGATCGTTCCATCTGGATAGGTGAACGAGACATCCTTGAATTCCAGTCGACCGATGACGGTGGACAGCTTTTGGGATCCCGAGAGCGAGGATTCTTCCGGAAGATCGAAGACGTTGGAGTAGAGGCGATCAACGGCAGTTTGCACCTGGGCAGCGGTATTTGAAAGACTTCCGAGGCTTCGGAAGCCTTGGTTTACAGTGTCCATTGCAAACGCCAACGCGGCGACGTCTGCAAACTGGAGCTGTCCTTTCGATGCTAGGACTCCGCTGATGTAAAAAACCATTGCCAGCGCGGAAGCGCCAATGAGCTCGACCAACGGTCGGAGGGAGGCGGTGATTTTGGCCGACCTGAGTTGGGCGTTAAACAGTCGCTCATTGAGAGTTGCGTACTCCTCGGCGGTTCGCTCTTCGGCTCCAAACGCCTTGACTACTCGAACTCCTTGCAGCAGTTCCGTGGTAGTTGCTCCCACCTCAGCCAAGTTTTCTTGGACCTGGTGCGTCGCTGACTTCATTCGGGCGTTGTTGCGCTGAATCACCACCGCCAGGATCGGCACCATGAGCAGAGTGATAAGTGCCAACTGCCATTTGATGAAGAAGATGGCGATGAGGGCAACGGTCGCCTTTAGCGGGGCCTCTATCGACTCTCGAATGATGCCGATCGCCATCTGGAAGACGTTGACATCGTTGGAGACAACGCTCTGCACCGCGCCCACCCGCTTATCGCTGAAATAACCGATAGGCAGTCTCAACAGTCGATTCAAAAGGCGCCGTCGAAGGTCGGAGGTGAGGCGGTTGCTCGCGATGTTTAGGTACAGCACCGAGCCGCGCGTAAAGAAGTAGCGGAGAAAGAAGTTGATCACCACCGCTACGCAGACCCAAGCCAGAACTTGAAGATTCTCGGCTTGAACAAGCGGATTGCCTTTCGGCCCGAGACCCGCCTCTCGGGCAATAGCCTCAATTTGCTCCACGCACTTCTTGAGAAGGGTGATGGTGGCACCGTACAACGAGGCGGTTACGACGGTGCAGGCGAGCCCCAACGTGATGAAGCGCTTCTGTCCCCTCAGTTCGTGAAGAATCCGAGGGTCTAACTTGTAGGGTGAGCGCTTCATCAGAGGGGTCCCAGAAGGCGGTTAGAACTCGGCGTTTCCGGGTACTCGGTAATAGGGGATGACGTCTCGGATGTTCTTCATGCCCGTGACGTACATCATCAGGCGTTCAAAGCCCAGACCGAAGCCGGCGTGGGGAGCCGATCCGAACCTGCGAAGGTCGAGGTACCACCAATAGGCTTCCTTGGGGAGGCCCATTTCTTCGATCCGAGCCTCCAACACGTCGAGCCGCTCCTCACGCTGGGATCCACCGATGATTTCGCCGATTCGGGGAGCAAGGACGTCCATGGCGCGAACGGTTTTGCCGTCCTCGTTTTGGCGCATGTAGAACGCTTTGATCTCTTTCGGGTAGTCGGTGAGGATCACGGGGCGACCAACTTTGACTTCGGTGAGCCATCGCTCGTGCTCCGACTGAAGGTCTGTTCCCCACGAGACCGGATATTCGAAGTTCTCACCAGAGTTCTCCAGAATCTTGATCGCTTCGGTGTAGGTCAATCGCTCGAAAGGAGAGTTCACCACGTGGGTCAGAGTCTCTAGCAAAGTAGGCTCGATTCGCTTGTTGAAGAAGTCGAGGTCGGCTCCGCAGTTGTCCAGGGCGTCGCTGATGACTTCCTTCAAAAACTCTTCGGCAAGGTTCATGTCGCCTTCTAGCGAGCAGAACGCCATTTCAGGCTCGATCATCCAGAACTCGGCAAGGTGTCGCGAGGTGCTGGAGTTTTCGGCTCGGAAGGTGGGTCCAAAGGTGTAAACGTTGGTGAGACCCATTGCCAGCGTCTCAGCCTCAAGTTGACCCGAGACGGTAAGGAACGCGGGTTTGCCAAAGAAGTCTTCGGCGGGGTTAGGATTTTTGAGCGTGTATCCCTTCTCGTCGTGACCCAAGTTGGTCGACACGTAGAACATCGCCCCGGCGCCTTCCGCATCGCTGGTGGTGACGATCGGAGTGTGAATGTACTGGAACCCTCGCGCTTGGAAGAAGTTGTGAACCGCGTAAGAGAGTCGGTTGCGGACGCGATAAACGGCTCCAAAGGTGTTGCCGCGAACGCGAAGGTGTGCGATCTCGCGGAGGAATTCGAACGACGCCCCCTTCTTTTGCAGGGGATAGGTTGCGGGATCGGCCTCGCCGAAAACCTCGACTCCGCTTGCCTTTAGCTCTACTGCTTGTCCAGCGGCGGGAGACTCGACGATCAAACCATCAAAACGGACGCAGGCACCGGTGGTGAGCTTCTTCAGGGTCGCCTCATCTAGTACGCCCGCTTCAACGATCACTTGGAGATCGTTAAAGGTGGAGCCATCGCTCAACTGAACGAAGGAGAGCCCTTTGCTGTCACGGCGAGTTTTGACCCAACCAAATGCCGAAACCTCGTTGCCAGGTTGCATGGCGAAAAGGTCACGAATATACGTTCCGCGGGGAGTGTTTTTGGGTTTGGGGGCCCCGTTTTTTTTTTGGTTACCGCCGCCC